>NZ_AP023273.1:1017500-1162882 GCF_013426735.1 Agrobacterium vitis | reverse complement strand
TTTCCTTTCAACATGTGTCTCAATCCATAAAAACAGGGGAACGACGTGACACAGGACCTTGCACAATTCGCCGCTGAACGCGGCATTAAATATTTCATGATCAGCTATACCGACCTGTTTGGCGCGCAACGCGCCAAGCTGGTGCCAGCACAAGCCATTGCCGATATGCAAAAGGATGGCGCAGGCTTTGCAGGCTTTGCCACATGGCTGGACCTCACCCCCGCCCATCCCGATCTGTTTGCAGTGCCAGACGCCTCTTCCGTGATCCAACTGCCATGGAAAAAGGACGTGGCATGGGTTGCCGCCGATTGCGTGATGGACGACAAGCCGGTGGAGCAGGCTCCGCGCGTGATGTTGAAAAAGCTGGTAGACGAAGCCGCAAGCATGGGCCTGCGTGTCAAGACCGGGGTGGAACCGGAATTCTTCCTGATCTCTGCCGACGGCAAGACAATTTCCGATGAATTCGATACCGCCGAAAAGCCTTGCTACGACCAACAGGCCCTGATGCGCCGCTATGATGTGATTGCCGAAATCTGCGATCACATGCTGGAATTGGGCTGGAAGCCCTACCAGAACGACCACGAAGACGCCAACGGCCAGTTTGAAATGAACTGGGAATATGACGACGCGCTGAAAACCGCCGATAAGCATTCCTTCTTCAAATTCATGGTCAAATCGGTGGCTGAAAAGCATGGGCTTCGCGCCACCTTCATGCCAAAGCCCTTTAAGGGCCTCACCGGCAATGGCTGCCATGCCCATATCTCGGTGTGGGATAATGACGGCAAGGTCAATGCGTTTGCCGATAAGGCCATGCCCTTTGGCCTGTCTGCCAAGGGCAAAACCTTCCTCGGCGGCATTATGAAACATGCATCAGCCTTGGCTGCCGTCACCAACCCCACGGTCAACTCCTACAAGCGGATCAATGCGCCGCGCACGGTTTCCGGTGCCACATGGGCCCCCAACACTGTGACATGGACCGGCAACAACCGCACCCATATGGTGCGCGTTCCGGGTCCGGGTCGGTTTGAGCTTCGCCTGCCCGATGGTGCCGTGAACCCCTATCTGCTTCAGGCCATCATCATTGCCGCTGGCCTGTCTGGCCTCAAAACCAATGCCGATCCCGGCCCGCATTACGACATCGATATGTACCGCGAAGGTCATACGGTGACGGACGCCCCGAAGCTGCCGATGAACCTTCTGGATGCGCTTCGGGCCTATGAAGCCGATACCGAGCTGCAACAGGCATTGGGAGAGGAGTTCTCCTCGGCCTATCTCAAGCTCAAACATGGGGAGTGGACGAGCTATTGTTCACAATTCACGCCATGGGAGCATCAGACAACGCTGGATATCTGACCTGAATGGAATGCCGGGGTCAGCGTCGTCCCCGGCTTTCGAATTAAAGCGTTGCTGTTGTCTGGCGGCGGGCCAGTTCCTCTATTCCAGCCTTCGCCTCGATCCCATCGCCTTTCAGCGTCAGATAGACGCCAAGCACAAAGGCGAGGGCGGCGATGAACAGCAGGTAATAGGCATGTGCCATTGGGTTTATCGGCAGCAGGCTGGCGACCGCAATCGGTGTCAATCCGCCGAAAATCGCGTAGGAGACATTGTAGGAAAACGACAGGCCGGTGAAGCGGACAGGTGCGGGAAAGGCGCGCACCATCACGTAAGGCACGGCCCCGACAATGCCCACGGAAAGGCCCATTACCGCATAGAGTCCAAACAGGACCGGAACCGAAACGCTTGCATAGGTGTAGAAAGCAAAGGTTGCTGCGGCCAAAAATACGCTCCCAACCATTAAAAACCGCCCGGAGCCGAATTTATCGACAATCGCGCCTGATGCAGCGGTGCTGAAAATCAGGAACAATGTGCCGAAGCTGGTGGCGGACAGCGCGATCTGGGCGCTATAGCCATAGAGCTTTTGCAGGAGCGTGGCCGTCATCAGCGTGGTAACGACGAGGCAGGCGGCGAGCACCCAGGTCAAGGCCATGGAAATGATGACAGCAGCGGGATAATCGCGCAGCACGGTTTTCAGCGGCAGTTCCATCACCGTCGTCCGCGCCTGACGCATCTCGGCAAAAACAGGGGTTTCCTGAAGCCAGCGGCGCAGGTAGACGGCAACAAGGCCGAAGAAACCACCGAGGAAAAAGGGAATGCGCCAGGCATAGGCGGCGACATCTTCAGGTGTGAACATCGAATTGATGACGGTTGCGATCAACGAACCCAGCAGAATGCCGAGTGTCAGGCCAGAGCAGAGAAAACCGCAGGCAAAGCCCACACGGCGAAACGGCACATGTTCCGACACGAAGGTCCAGGCACCCGGCACTTCTCCACCGATGGCAACGCCCTGCAACAGCCGCATGATAATCAGCAGCACGGGTGCGGCAATGCCAATGGAGGCATAGGTCGGCATCGCAGCCATGCCGAGGGTGGAGAGCGCCATCAACAGGATGGAAAAGGCAAAGACTTTCTTGCGGCCAAACACATCACCGAAATGGGCCAGGATCAACCCGCCCAGGGGCCGAACCAGATAGCCGGCAGCAAAGATGCCGAAGGTCTGGATGGTCACAAGCCAGTCCGGCATGTTGGCCGGGAAAAACAGCTTGCCGATTACACCCGCGAAAAACACGAAGATAATGAAATCGTAGAATTCCAACGCCCCGCCCAAGGCTGAAAGCCCAAGGGTGCGAAAATCCGCCCGGGTAAGCTGACGGGGAGGCGATGCCGGAGTGCTGATGGGGGACATGATCCTGCCTTGCGAAAAAACTATCCATTTTGGTCGCTGATTATGCGGAGGATTTCAAGATGTAGAACAGGATTTACACGGCAAGGGTGAGAGAATTGGTTCAGCAAGGCCCGGCAGCGAAGGGATTGCCCATCAGGATTGAGCCATCCACCTCCGAAATCAGCCGCTTGCCGCACAGTGCCATGCTGATATCAAGCTCCCTGGCGATGATCTCTAAAGCTCGCTGCACGCCAGCTCGTCCATCCGCGCCAAGCCCGTAGAGAAAAGGCCGACCGATATAGGTCCCCTTGGCGCCCAAGGCCAAGGCTTTCAGCACGTCCTGGCCCGAGCGGACGCCGCCATCGATATGCACTTCGATCCGGTCTCCCACCGCCTCGACAATCGAGGCCAGCATGGAGATTGACGAGGGCGCGCCATCCAGTTGCCGACCGCCATGGTTGGACACGATAATCGCATCCGCCCCGCTATCGGCGGCGGCGCGGGCGTCCTCCACATCGAGAATGCCCTTCAGGATCAATTTTCCGCCCCAGCGCTCCTTGATCCAGGCGACGTCGCTCCAGGACAGCTTTGGATCGAACTGTTCCGCCGTCCAGGCCGAGAGCGAAGACAGGCTGGAGACGTTCTTGGCATGGCCGACGATATTGCCGAAATGACGCCGCCGCGTATTGGCCATACCGATGCACCATTGCGGCCTGGTCGCCATCTGCCAGAGATGTTTCGGCGTGAATTTTGGGGGAGCCGACAGGCCGTTGCGCAGATCCTTATGGCGCTGTCCGAGGATTTGCAGATCGAGCGTCAACACCAGCGCCGAGCAGCGCGCCGCCTTGGCACGGTCGATCAGGCTATGGACGAAATCACGGTCCTTCATCACGTAAAGCTGGAACCAGAAGGGGCGGCGCGTATGAAGCGCGACATCCTCAATCGAGCAGATGCTCATGGTGGACAGCGTGAAGGGCACGCCGTAAGCTTCCGCTGCTTCCGCCGCGAGAATTTCCCCATCGGCATGCTGCATGCCGGTCATTCCGGTCGGGGCGAGCGCCACTGGCATGGTGACAGGTTCACCGATCATCGTGCTTGCCAGCGACCGCTCCGTCATATCGACCAGAACCCGTTGTCGCAGCTTGATGCGGGCAAAATCACTCTCGTTGGCGTGGTAAGTGCTCTCGCTCCAGGAGCCGCTATCGGCATAGTCGAAGAACATTTTCGGGACACGGCGCTTTGCTTGACGTTTCAGGTCATCGATTGTCAATGCAATGGGCATGGCACCTTGTCCTTTCAAATCTGCACATCGTTCTGGAGAGGATGTGCGGCCAAATTTCGACGGTTGCAAGCGGTCCATAATATCCGCTGAGAAAAACACTGCCCAGATTGCTGGGCGGCTTTCAGTTTATTGACAAACTCCGATCTCGGCATTTCGTCACCCTCGGGCTTGTCCCGAGGGTCTGCTGTCTCTGAATAAGCAATTGATAATATTGGATTAAATTAACGTGCTTAGATGCCCGGCACAAGGCCGAGCATGACGTCGAGGATAAATGCAGGCTTTGTCAGCAGTCTGAAAACCGCCCAGATTGCTGGACGGCCTTTAAACTGTGTCGCGCCTAACGGCTTACTTCGTCGCTGTCGCCACGTTGATCTTGTCGATATCGGCGGCCAGCGCATCATAGGTCTGTTGCAGCGTCAACTCGCCGACGATCAGCTGGCTCATACGCTGGACGATCTGCTGGTAAAGCGCCGAGCCGCCCTTTTTCTTTTCAAAAATCCGTGCCTCCTGCGGCACGTTCTTTTCGTTGTCGTTGAAGACGGCCATGGACGCCTTGGCATTGTCGTCCGTCAGCTTGTATTGCGGCTTGTCGATCTCCGCGCCCGTCAGGATCACATAGTTTTCGGCAATCTCGCGCTGGACTTTCTCGGAGCCGAGAAATTCGATGAATTGGGCGACGGCTTCCGGGTATTTGGTACGCTTGAAGCCGACAATCCCGGTGGCACCCGGCATGGCATAGCATCCGGCGGTGCCGCAGGGCGCGTTGATTGCCGTCCATTCGAAGGCGTCGCCAATCTTCTTCTGGAACGGATTGACCATCCAGTTGCCGGCCAGATAGGTCACCACATTGCCATTGACGAATTCGTCGCCCATGTTCTTGTATTGCGAGCCGCCGGCAGCGCCCCACATTTCCTTGGGAAAACTACCCTCCTTCGTCCAGTTGTAGAGATCGGCAATATAGGTCTTGGCGGCTTCGTCGGGAAAGCTGAACTTGCCGTCTTTCACATAGGACGAGCCATAGGAAAAGGCGGCCCCGGAAAACCGGTGGCCGGAACGGTCCATGGTGAAGGGGATCTGCACGCCGGTCTTTTTGGCCACCCGGGCGGAAGCCTCGATAATGTCCTTCAGCGTTGCTTTCGGGCCGGGCAGCGGCTCTTGCGCCTGCTCGAACAATGTCTTGTTGATGAAGGGCAGGTTCAGGGTCTGCGAGGCGACATAGCCATTGATTGATTTCGGGTCGTTGACGCCGGGCAGGCGCAATTGGTTGAGGCTTTCGCCATGCAGTTTGGCGTAGCCATCCGGGTCCTTCATATAGGGCCGCATGTCGAGATAGAAGGGCGCCAATTGCCAATCGGTGATTTTGGCCAGATCCGGGCCTTCGCCAACGGCCAGCTGCACCGGCAATTGCTTGGCGACAGCATCATAGCCTGAAGATACGAAATTGACCTTCACGTCAGGATGAGCCGCTTCGAACTGTTTGCTCAGCGCCGCCATATGCTCGACATAGGACTGATCGTCATCGGTGAACAGAAAGGTGATGGTCTTGGTTTCGGCAAAGGCCGGATGGCTGAGCGCAAGCGCCGACAAAACGATGGCGCTGACGCCTGACAGAATTTTCGACATGATTCTCTCCCGTAAAAATATTTTCATAAATGGCGTAGCACTCCTCAATGTCACGCGCCTCCATCCTCTTTTTGCGACTTGACAAACGTGTCGTCAAGCTGTTTCGTTGGCGAAAATTCGGCGATCCATGATTTTCTTATTGAAATTTGACTGGATAAAAAATATTTTCATGATCGCATGGAGGCGAGCCATGAACGATCATTCCGTAGCAGCAGAAAAAGATCCGGTTTATGAGGTTCGTACCGGTGAGACGATCACGTCCTGGCTGGTGTCGCCACTCACTGCCAGTGTGTTTGCGGGTATTGCGGCGCCCGCCGAGGACCGCGTCGATTACCGCTTCATCAACGGTTTCGTCGATGTCGGCGATCTGCCGTGTCGCAAGGCGTTCTGGGCGACGATGGTCGGTCGAGACCTGGTGCCGGAGCGCGACTGGGAGCCTGATCACCTCAATCTGCCGGGTGCCAATCGGCGAGTGGAATTCACCCATTTCTGGCATGTTCCGACCCATGTGCGCCGCTGGCTGCGTGGCACGTTCAGGGCCACGGCGGCAAGAAGCCTCACGCTGCGGCTGAAGACCTGCGGTGGGGTACGGATCTGGGTGAATGGTGTGGAGCAGGTTCGCTTCGAACCGTTCCGGCGCAATTTTGAATCCATGTCGGATGTCACCCTGCAACTGGCCGAGGGCGATAATGATATTCTGGTTCACACCGAAGACCTGGCGGAGCGCGACACGGTCTGGTTTGTCGAGCTGGAAGTGACGGATGCAGAGCCAATCGCCGTGCTTTTGCCTGCGGCCCTGGATGGGGCGACAGTTGCGGGGCTGGAACGGTTGATCCGCAGCGTGCGCCCGGCCCGCGACGTGTTTTGCGGTCAACCGCTGGAATTACTGTTCGATGACGCGCCGCGAACCGATATTCCCGTGGAGATCACCGTCTACAGCCATGGTCATGAGCGTGCCGTGCTGGCAAAGGCGCAGGCGGTTCTACGCGCCGGGGACAGAACCCTTATCGTGTATGAAACGCTCGGTATTGCCGATGGTTATCACGGTGTGCGGCTGCGCATGGGTGAGGGTGCCAGTGTGGCGAGCCGGGTGATTGATGCTGCTTTTCTGAGCCGCTTACAGCCGGAGATTTCGCAGGATAGCCTTAGGGAGCGCAAACAGCAGGCGCTTGCTTACTCGGCCCGCCATGGTGCGCCGCGCATCGGCCGGGTGCTGGCCATGGCGGCCTGCGGGCAGGTGGATGACGCAGTGCTGGAAAAACTCCTGAGCGATACACTTGCCGCCATCGACCGGCGGGAGGATTGCTCGGATTTCATTCTTGTGCCGCTGCTGTGGCTGCTCGGCGCTTACCCTGATGTTCTAACATCTGACCAGCGCGAGCGGGTGTATCAATCGGTGCTGAGCTATCGCTACTGGGTGGATGAACCGGGCAATGACACCATGTGGTTCTGGAGCGAGAACCATGTTCTCTGCTTCCACACCAGCCAGCTCCTGGCCGGTCAGTTGATGCCGGATGCGGTGTTTTCGGCGTCTGGCCGCACGGGTGTAGGGCAGGCGGCTCTGGCCCGTCAGCGGCTGCATCGCTGGTTCGACAGCGTCGAGGCGCATGGGCTGGCCGAATGGAATTCCGCCGCCTATTACCCGATTGATTTCATTGGCCTGCTGGCGCTGGAACATTGGGCGGAGCCTGACATCGCCACCCGCGCCCGCCAGCAATTGGACCTGATCTTCCGGATGATCGCCCTGCATACACTGGCGGGGGTGCCAGCGGGTTCTCAGGGCCGCGCCTATGACAAGGAATTGCGGGCCGGGCCGCTGACGGAACTCGCCCCTTTCGCCTGGGTGGCATTTGGAGAGGGCTGGCTGAATGGTGGTGTCGCCTCCCTGCCAATGTTCTGCGCCAGCGACTACCAGCCGCCGGAGGATCTGGCTCCGTTGGCGGTGCTGAAGCACGGACGCAGCATAGAGGCGCGGTATGCGCAGGGGCTTGAAAGCGGCAAGCTCGTGGTGTTCAAAACCCACGCCTCGCAGCTTTCGACGGTGGTCGATCACAAGACAGGACGCAAAGGCCATCAGCAGCATGTGCTGGATATCAGGCTGGCTGGCCATCCGATGGCGCGGCTCTGGATCAATCATCCCGGCGAGGACGATCCATGGGGCTCGCAGCGGCCCTCCTATTGGGCAGGAAGCGGCATCCTGCCGCGCGTCGCGCAACATGGCGATATCGCCCTGCTGATTGCCGATACGCAAGGCGGACGCCTGCCGTTCACCCACGCCTATCTGGGCATTGACGGTCTGGACGAGGTAATCACTGAGGAAAACTGGGTCTTTACCCGCTCTGGGCAAGGGTTTGCCGCCCTTTACAACAGTCACGGACTGGAGCCGATGCACGCAGGCGCGACGGCAGGCCGTGAATTGCGGGCACTGGCACCGATTTCGGGCTGGGTGGCCATTGTCGGAGCCGGTGACGCGCAGGCTTTCGAGATTTTCTGCTTGAAAGCACGGACAACCAGCATCGACTTCGATCCGTTGGCGAGAACCCTTCGGGTCCGGGCACCGGGTCGTGAGGCGCTGTTTTTGAATTATGACGGCGATTTTCGGCTAGGGACACGTCCGCTGCCCTTCAGCCATGAACAGCCGCAACCGGTGCTGACCTATGACAGCGCCCAACCGGATCGGGGTGAAATCACCCCTCTTTATCAGTAGATGGATCAGACCATGCATCAGCCAGAGACCGGCCATCCGGCCCTCCAAAAGACAATCGACAAAGTGGCGGTGGCTTTCAGCCGCCTCAAGGGGATCAAGGAAGGCTTGAGCGGGGAAGGCAGCGCAAGCGGCATTCAGTTTGACGAATGGGATTGGGAAGTGGGCGTCGGTCTCTATGGCTTCCTGCGCCGCGCCATCGCCAGTGGCGACAGGAAGGCAATCCATGATCTCGTGGATTGGTATGCCATGCAGATCGGTCGTGGCCTGCCGCCGCGTCAGATCAACAGCACAGCTCCGATGCTGCCGCTGGCGATCCTGATCGGTCATGTGGATCGGCCCGATTTCAACACGCTGGTGCAGGATTGGGCCGAATGGTTGGTGAAAAGCCTGCCGAAAACCGAGGATGGCGGCTTTCAGCATGTGGTCAAGGAACGCCTGAATGAAGGTGAGCTTTGGGATGATACCCTGTTCATGGCCGGGCTGTTTTTGGCGCAAGCCGGTGTTCATTTTGGCCGTAAGGACTGGATTGATGAGGCCGTCTATCAGTTCATGATCCACGCCCGTTATCTCTCGGACCCGGTCTCCGGCCTCTGGTATCACGGCTGGACGTTCATTGGCCGTCATAACTTTGCCCGCGCCTTCTGGGCGCGGGGCAATGCCTGGATCACCGTGGCGATCCCGGAACTGTTCTTCCTGGTGCCTGGTATAGACGAAAAGGACCGCCGCTTTCTGGCCAATGTGCTGAAAAGCCAGTTGCGCTCGCTGAAGGCCTTCCAGCGTGAAGACGGCATGTTCCATACGCTGCTGGATGATCCGACCTCGCCGCTTGAAACCTCGGCCACCGCCGGGATTGCCTATGGCATATTGCGCGGCATCGAGGCGGGCATCCTGCCGGTGGAGGATAAGCTCCATGCCGATAGGGCGCTGGATGCCGTGCTCAGCCATATCGATGATGAGGGTGTGGTGCTAGGTGTCTCGGATGGCACGCCAATGGGGCATGATCTGGATTTTTATCGTCGTATTCCCAACCTGCCGACCCCTTACGGTCAGGCCCTGGCTCTGCTGCTGCTGACGGATGTGGCACTGGCCCAAGCGGCTGCGACCCAGGAGGCAACCGCATGACCCAGACGCTGGACATTGTCATCGATCATCAGGACGGCGACCGTACGCAAGCCATTCAGGCGGCAATGGACCATGTGTCTGCTTCTGGCGGTGGCAGGGTTTCGCTTGCCGCCGGATCGCATCAGGTTGGCGGGCTGACGCTGCGCTCCGGTGTCGAACTGCATCTGGGGGAGGGAGCCGTGTTGCGGCCCGTGCCGGATTATCAGGCCTATGGCGATAATATCGTCTCGGTCATTGCCGAAAAATCCAACCGGGCCATGCTGGTGGCGCGCGGGGCTGACACGATCGCGCTGACAGGGCCGGGCCGTATCGACGCCAGCGGCGATGCGTTCATTGCAGGGGATGATGTCAGCGTCGGCGTGTTCATTCCGGCGGAATTTCGGCCGCGTGTTCTGGTGCTGGAGGGGTGCCGGGGCGTTCGTCTCGACCATATCCAGGTGGAAAACTCGCCGATGTGGACGCTGCATTTCGTTAATTGCGAGGATGTCAGCCTTGCCAATGTGGCGATCCGCAACAATTGCCGCCTGCCCAATACCGATGGCATTGTGCTGGACGCCTGCCGTCGGGTGCTGATTGAGGACTGCACGATCTCCACCGCCGATGACGGAATCTGCCTGAAAACCAGCGTCGGGCCGGATGGCAAGGCGATTGGCACTTGCGAGGATGTGCTGGTGCGCCGCTGCACCGTCTCCAGCCAAAGCTGCGCGCTGAAGCTGGGAACCGAGAGCTTCGGTGATTTCTCCCGCGTAGTGTTTGAAGATTGCCGCGTTGAGCAATCCAACCGGGGCTTGGGGATTTTTTCCCGCGATGGCGGCAAGGTCTCCGATGTCAGGTTCTCCCGCATCAGCCTGGATTGCCGGGAGACGCCGGACGGGTTCTGGGGGTCCGGCGAGGCGCTGACGGTGACGGTGGTGGACCGGGTGCCGGAGCGCCCGGCGGGTGCGGTGCGGGGACTTGTTATTGAGGACATCACCGGGCGGATGGAAGGCACGATCAATCTCGTCTCCATGGCCGGTGCCGGTATTCACGATGTCGCCGTGCGGCGGGTGTATCTGGCCCAACAACCCGGCGCCCTTGGCACTGCCTTGCGCTACGACATGCGCCCGACCAATGCGGATCTGGCACCATCGCCCGAGGCTCATGGCCGGGCCAATGCCTGGACGCGCGGGGCTGACGGACGCATCGTGGGGCTGATCGACTATCCGGGCGGAATGCCGGGTGTGTTTGCCCATGGGGTGGAAGGGCTGACTGTAGAGGATCTCGTTATCGACAGGCCGCAGCCCCTGCCGGATGGCTGGAACCTGCTGGATTTCGTCCAACAGTGAAATTGATGCATCTGGGAGGATGATATGGGAGCGTTGACACTTAAGGATCTCAACAAGTCCTACGGCGCGGTTAAAGTGCTGCATGACATAGACCTGACCATCGAAGACGGCGAATTTGTCGTCTTCGTTGGCCCATCGGGCTGCGGAAAATCCACCCTGCTGCGGATCATCGCCGGATTGGAGGATGTGACGACAGGTGCGATCAACATCGATGGCCGAGACGTCTCGCAGCTGTCGCCTGCCGAGCGCAAGATCGCCATGGTGTTCCAGTCCTATGCGCTTTATCCGCATATGAGTGTGCGCAAGAATCTGGCCTTTGGGCTGGAAAACCTGAAATTCAAGCGTGCCGAAATCGAGGCGCGGATCGCCGAAGCGGCAAGGATGCTGGCCATCGAGCCTTATCTGGACCGCAAGCCGCGCCAGCTTTCCGGTGGTCAGCGCCAGCGCGTGGCGATTGGCCGGGCGATTGTGCGGGAGCCGGAAATCTTCCTGTTCGACGAGCCGCTCTCCAATCTGGATGCGGCCCTGCGGGTCCAGACACGGGCGGAAATTACCCGGCTGCACCGCGATATCAAGACGACGATGATCTACGTGACCCATGATCAGGTGGAGGCCATGACCATGGCCGACAAGATCGTCGTGTTGAAGGGTGGCCGGGTCGAGCAAGTGGGAACGCCGCTCGATCTGTTTAACAATCCTTGCAACCTGTTCGTGGCGGGCTTCCTCGGTTCGCCCCGCATGAACATGCTGAAAGGCCGGATCGTCGGCTTTCAGAAGGGCGAGGCGCTGATCGATGTTGGCTATCCACAGCAACTTACCGCTTCTGTCGATGAGACGGCGGCAAAGCCGGGCCAGGATATCATGGTCGGCATTCGCCCGGCGCATTTCGAGCGGGTCGAGACGGGCGGCCTGCCGTTCGTTGTCGGCTATTGCGAAAGTCTTGGGACTGAGACCTATCTCTATGGCCGGATGGAAGGGCAGGAGGAACAGGTCATTCTGCATCAGCCGGGCCATTTCGTTGCCTCGGAGAATAGCCGTTTGGCGGTCGCCCCGATGGCTGGCACGGTGCATGTGTTCGATCCGGCTTCCGGCCTGGCGCTGACCCGACGCCGCCAACAGGTCAGCGGAGGCCTTGCCGCATGAGCCAGCTTGCCGATATCGCTGACCGCGCTCTGAACCGCGTCATGCTGGTGGTGGAAGCGCCGCTGAACGGGCTGGAACGGCTGTTTGGCCGCAAGCGTATGCCCTATTTTTTCCTGGCGCCCAATCTGGTGCTGTTCGGCATTTTCACTTTTTTGCCGATTGCCATCTCCATCGGCTATGCCTTTACCGGTGGCACCAATCTATTCGTTTCCGATCGCCCCTATGTCGGGCTCGACAACTTCCGACAATTGCTGACCTGCGGCGATTATTTGCAGCCGGGGAGCTGCACGGAATCGCTGTTCTGGACGGCGATCTGGAACACGCTATGGTTTGTCGGCTTCAACGTTGTGGCGACCTTGCTGGTCTCGCTGATCACGGCGCTGATCCTCAACCGCGCCATGGTGGCGCGTGGGTTTTTCCGGGCGATGTTTTTTTATCCGGTGCTGCTGTCACCTGTGGTGATCGGCTTGATCTGGAAATGGTTTCTGGACCGCAACGGCTTGCTCAACGCCTTCCTGCAAATGCTCGGCGTGCCGCCGGAAATCTTTCTGCTGGAGGTCGGCTGGTCACGGTTTTTCGTCGTCGTGGTCTCCGTCTGGTTCCATATGGGCTTCTACACGCTGATCCTGCTGGCCGGATTGCAAGCCATTCCCAAAGATCTCTATGAGGCGGCGGCTATTGATGCTGCTACGCCGCGCCGGGTGCTGTTTCGCATCACCCTGCCGCTGCTCGCGCCCAACCTGTTGGTGGTGTTGATTTTGTTGATGATCCGTTCCGTGCAGATTTTCGATGAGGCCTGGGTGCTGACAAATGGCGGCGGGCCGGGGACGGCCAACAGTTTCATCGTGCAATATATCTACCAGATGGCGTTTGGCAGCGATCTTCGGCTGTTTGGTCTCGCCTCGGCGGCGGCAACCCTGATGGGCTGCGTGCTGCTGGTGCTGACCCTGTTGCAACTTGGCCTCTCCAAGAAAATGGAGCAGTGATATGAGCCTCAATCCCGTAACGTTCCTGACCCGTACCCGCCGCCAAGGTCGCATTGGCGTGACCGATGTGCTGGCCTGGCTCTGGCTGATCCTCGGCACACTGGCGGTGCTGGTGCCGGTGGTCTGGGCGGGTCTGTCCTCGATGAAACCGGCTGCCGAAATCACCCGTTTTCCACCGACGCTTCTGCCGCGAGACGCGGTGGAGGTGACGGTCAAGGGCTATGACAAGCCGCTCAGCCTCTGGCAGGTCAGCGTGGATGGCACGACCCGGCAGATGGCCATGGTCCGACGCATCGGCCTGAAGGCGCAGATGGTCGATCCCGAAAATCCGCAGGCGCCAGTCAGTGTCGATACCCGCACGATCACGCCGGTCCAGAGCCTGACGATTGCCACGGAAAACTACACCGACCCTTTGACCCGGTTTGCCTTCCTGACCTTCCTCAAGAACTCGGTTTTCGTCACCGTGGTGGCGACGGCTCTCACCCTGATCGTTAATGCCTTGGCGGCCTTCGCCCTGTCGAAATACCGGTTTCGGGGCGATAAGGCGGTGTTCGTGCTGATTATCTCGACCTTGATGATCCCGCTCACCGTTGTGATGGTGCCCGCCTATCTGGTCATTGTCGGGGTCGGGCTGGTGGATAACCTCTGGGGCGTGATCATCCCGACCATTGCTTCGCCGACCGGGGTGTTTCTGCTGCGGCAATATATGCTGACCATTCCCGACGAGTTGATCGAAGCGGCCCGGGTGGATGCGGCCAGTGAATTCAGGATCTTCTGGCGGATCGTCCTGCCGTTGACGGCGCCTGCGCTGGCGGTCCTGGCGATATTCTCGGTGCTGTGGCGCTGGAACGATTTTCTCTGGCCGCTAATCGTCCTCAGCAGCCGCGAGAATTTCACCCTTCAAGTCGGGCTCAATGCTTTTCAGGGCGAGTTTTCGGTGCAGTGGAATTACATCCTCGCCATGACCTTCCTCAGCTTGATGCCGGTGACGCTGGTCTTCCTGTTCCTGCAAAAATACATCACGACCGGCATTGCCGGGACGGGGATGAAATAAGCCTGTGAATGTTAACAGCGCGGCGGTGCGATGCTGCCGCGCAGCACCAGACGGCATCCCAGTTCCAGCCGATGGGCAGGCCGGAGCGGATCGATGGACACCAGTCGCTGCTCGATCAGGCTGAGAGCCGCAGCGCCAAGCCTTGCGCTGGGCAGTTGAATGGTTGAGAGCGGTGGAGTGCTGAATTCCCCGGGCAGGATATCATCGCAGCCCAGCACAGATATGTCTTCGGGAACCTTGATGCCTGCCTTGCTCAAGGTCTTGAGGCAGCCAAGCGCCAGATTATCGGCGGCGCAAAAAATCGCGGTGGCCTGCTTCAACGATGGGTCACGGGTCAGCAATTCGCGCAAAACCCTTTCGCCCTCGGCTGGCTCATAGCTCTCAGCCTCAACCACCATATCGATGGGGGCTGGCAATCCTGCGGCCAGAAAGGCATCAACATAGCCATCATAGCGGCGGCGGATGGTGGTGCGGCCGGGCCATGTCACATGCAGAATGCGACGGTGGCCAAGCGCCAGCAGATGTTCGATGGCCTGGCGCGCGCCGAACCGGTTTCCGGCGGTGACCGTATCGATCCGCATCGACGGATCTTCGCCATTGATGATCACAGATGGTATCGCCAATTGCGCCAGCGCGCGGATAAAGTCCGCCCTGTCGTCATTGATGATAACGATGCCATCGACTTTTTCAGCAACAGCAATCCGCTTCACCTCATTGGCGTCGATCCGGTTGCCCGGCGTGACGCAAGGGACGATGCGGATCGCCCGGCGCTCGCATTCCTCGCGCAGCCCATTCATCACGGTCCAACTGACCAGGTTGAGGTCGCTTTGCGGGGCAGCGTCGCCAGCAACGGCCAGAAGAATGCAGCGCAGCGTGGCAATGGTCGCCTTGTTGCGTCGTTTTTCCAGATAGCCCAGCCGTTGGGCAGAGGCGATCACCCGGTCGCGCACCTCTGCGGTTAGCGGTGCTGTGCCGTTCAGCGCATGTGAGGCTGTGCTGATCGAGACGCCGGCGTCCAGCGCCACGTTTTTCAGGCTGATCTTTGCTGTCACGCTTTATCCTCAAAGATGCGTGGATATGAGCGCAGCATAGTCCAGCAGCGCTGATAGGTCACGACCCGATACGACGACGTTCGCGACTCAAATCGAAGATCTGGATACCATCCCTTGGGCGGCCACGGTTGCGCCATTTCGGATGTTTCAGCGTGTAGGTGGCATCGTCGTAGCCTGCCTGCCAATGTTCGTTGATGGAGGCGCGCGAAAATTCATAGTCCATCGAATGGGTGGCGTGGGCGGCGCGCCGGTGAATGAGATGGACGATGGTGACGTCATATTCCTGGCCAATGGAGCGCAGCAACTTGGCATCCTCGTCATCGCGAAATTCCGGCGGCAGCTTGTCCAGCAGGCGTTTGGCGGCCCGGCGGATCACCTGCTTGCGGGCGAATTCATCGGTATTCATGCGGGTTCGGCTGGAAAAACGGATCTCCTTGGTGCGGCTTTCCACCTCGAACTGGTCCTTTGGCATGTCGCCACGCGCGCTGAACAGATCGACCTGGAAAATGTCGAGATCCCTTTGGCTTTCATTGGTTTCCAGCACATGCTGCAAGGGCGTGTTCGAGACCAATCCGCCATCCCAATAAAACCGGCCATCGATTTCAACCGGTGGAAAACCGGGCGGCAGCGCGCCGGAAGCAGCGATATGGCGGGCATCGAGCCTGGTGTGACGATTGTCGAAATAGGCGAAATTGCCGGAGAGAACGTCCACAGCGCCGAGGCTGAGACGTGTCGTGCCGTCATTCAGCAATTTGAAATCGATCAGATTGTTCAGCGTCTTGATTAGCGGTTCGGTGTCATAAACGCTGACGCGGTAATCGGGATTGAGCAACACTTGCTGCGGGGTGGGCAGACGCGGCGAAAAGAAACCGGGAGCGCCGAACAACATGCCGGTCAGCGCCGAAAGATCGTTGGTGGTGCGCCGCGACGCGGTGTCCTGATCGCCAAGGTTGAAATTCAGCTGTGAAGACACCATGTCCCAGAAGGCGCGCAGGTTTTCCACCCGTTTTTCCCTGGGGCTGCCAGCAATCAGCGCCGAGTTGATCGATCCGATGGAAATACCGGCCAGCCAGTCTGGATCGACATCATGGGCATGAAGAGCCTCATACGCGCCTGCCTGATAAGCACCCAAAGCCCCCCCACCCTGAAAGACAAAAATACGATCAGTGGCGGCATTGGTCTCGGACGACAGCATCGGCATTCACCATGGATTATTGCATTGCGGTGAAGATAGCCGTTTTTCCGCGCTATTCCAGTATCTTGCCGCCACACTTATCGTTTATGGCGAAATAATTTGCTCTGCTTCATGCATGAGATCCGTGCGCCGGTAAGGCGCACGGATCTGGTTATGATCAGGCGGCCAGATCAAGCACGATCCGTCCATCGATCTTGCCTTCGCGCATGCGGTCAAAAATCGCATTGATATTTTCCAGCTTGTCCCAGGAGAAATGGGCTGCGACCTTGCCTTCACCGGCAAATTGCAGCGATTCCTCAAGATCCTGCCGGGTGCCGACAATCGAGCCACGCACGGTGATGCGCTTCAGCACGGTTTCGAACACAGGCAGCGAAATGAAGCCCGGCGGCAGACCGACCAATGCCATCGTGCCCTTGGAGCGCAGGAAGCCATAGGCCTGTTCCATCGCCTTGGGGGAAACTGCTGTCACCAGTGCGCCGTGAACGCCGCCGGTGGCTTTCTGCACCTGCTCGATAGCGTCGGCTGCCCGGCCATTGACGACCACATCGGCCCCCAGCTTCTTGGCCAGTTCCAGCTTGTCATCGAAAATATCGGCGGCAACCACATGCATGCCCATGGCCTTGGCATATTGCACAGCCATATGACCAAGCCCGCCAATGCCTGAAATCACCACCCATTCGCCGGGCCGCACTTCGGTTTCCTTCAGTCCTTTATAGACGGTGACACCTGCGCAGAGAATGGGCGCAGCGGCACCGAATTCCAGGTTGTCAGGCAGGCGGCCAACATAGTCTGGATCGGCGAGTCCATATTGGGCAAAGGTGCCGTTAACCGAATAGCCGGTATTCTGCTGGCTGCCGCACAGCGTTTCCCAGCCGGTGCGGCAGGGATTGCAGCAGCCGCAGGCGGTATGCAGCCAGGGAACGCCAATCCGGTCGCCTTCCTTGATCCGGGTGACACCCGCGCCGAGCTTGGCGACAAAGCCAACGCCTTCATGGCCGGGAATGAATGGTGGGTTGGGCTTGACCGGCCAGTCGCCGCTGATGGCGTGCAGGTCGGTATGGCAAACGCCGGTCGCCGCATATTTGACCAGGATTTGGCCCGGACCGGGTTCGGGGATCGGCATTTCCTCAATGGTCAGCGGCTTGCCGAATTCGCGCGCAACAGCGGCTTTCATCATCGATGCCATGATTTCCTCCATAGAAATTGATGTTTTAAAAACTCAACATCGTGTCCCGGCTCATGCTGAGACTATGGAGGACCCTAGTGTAGGGCGGGGCGATTGCTTTTGATTGATATCAATCCGCCCCGCTTTGTTATGGCAGGTATTCCTATGCCAGGTTCTTTTTCAGAAAGGCCACGGTGCGCGACCAGGCAAGCTCTGCGGCCTCCTTGTTATAGCGGGCCGCCGACGTGTCATTGTTGAAGGCATGGTTGACGCCGTCATAGACGAAGATCTCGGCTTGCTTACCATTGGCCTCAAGCGCCTTGCGATAGGCATCGATCCCGGCATTGATGCGCTCGTCAAGCCCAGCGTAATGCAGCATCAAGGGTGCATTGATGGCCGGCACCTGATCGGCGGGCGGCTGGGCACCGTAATAGGCGACACCCGCCCCAAGCAGCGGTGAGGCGATGGCCAACCGGTTGACCATGCCACCGCCCCAGCAAAAGCCGATGGCACCAACCTTACCGTTGACGCCCTTCACGGCAGCGAGATAGGCGCGGCTGGCCTCCGCATTGTTCACCGTAGCGCCGAGGTCGAGCGTGGTGAACATGTCGCGGGCCTTGTCTTCGTCCTCCGGCGTGCCGCCCTGTGGCGACAGAAAATCCGGTGCCAGCGTAACGAAGCCTTCTAGCGCCAGCCGGCGTGTCACATCCTGGATGTGCGGATTGAGGCCACGGTTCTCGTGGATGACGATCACGCCGGGCAATGCGGACTTAGCGTCTTTCGGGGTCACCAGATAGCCCTTCATCTCGCCGCTTGCGCCTGGATAAGTAACCATTGACGCGGTCAATCGTTCATCGTTTTCCGGCGTCAGCGCTGCATTGGCCCTGTTAGCGGCCAGCATCGGCATAATGGCTGCGGCAGCGGCACCCGAACCGGCAAGCTTGGTGAGTTTTTCCATGAAGCCTCGGCGGTCGAGGCTGAGATGGGTATACTCATCATAGGCGTTGATCATCGCTTGGGTGATCGCTGGGGTAACGGCTGGCTTTTCCATCGGTGTCCTCCACAAGGTTGTCCAGTCTAAAAGATAGAAAACCCGAACCGGCATCCAATGTTCATGGGAGGCCAATCCGGGTTTTCTTCAACACTTATTCGTGACCGCGACGTCTTTTATGCAGCGCCCGGATAGTTGGGGCTTTCGCGGGTGATGGTGACACCGTGAGGATGGCTTTCGCGCAGGCCCGCGCCGGAAATCCGCACAAAGGTGGCCTTTTCCTGGAAATCCTTGATGTCCTTGCCGCCGACATAGCCCATGGCCGCCTTGAGACCGCCCGCCAACTGGTGCAGCACGGCGGAGACCGGACCCTTATAAGGCACCTGGCCTTCGATGCCTTCCGGCACCAGCTTCAGCGTATCGCGCACTTCCGCCTGGAAATAGCGGTCCGCCGAGCCGCGCGCCATGGCACCGACCGAGCCCATGCCGCGATAGGCCTTGAAGGAACGGCCCTGATAGAGAAACACTTCGCCGGGGCTTTCATCCGTGCCGGCCAGCAGTGAACCGACCATGACGGCGGATGCACCGGCAGCAATCGCCTTGGCCAGATCGCCGGAGAATTTCACGCCGCCATCGGCGATAACAGGAATATCAAGCTTATGAGCTGCTTCGACCGCTGCCATGATCGCCGCCAGTTGCGGCACGCCGACGCCTGCGACGATACGGGTCGTGCAGATTGAGCCAGGGCCGATGCCGACCTTTACACCATCGGCACCCGCATCGATCAGGGCGCGGGTACCGTCGCCGGTTGCGACATTACCAGCAATGATCCGAACCGAGTTGGACATTTTCTTCACGGCGGTCACGGCATCCAGCACCCGCTGCGAATGGCCGTGAGCGGTATCAACAACGATCACATCGACACCAGCCTCGATCAGCCGTTCGGCCCGTTCGCGTCCATCATCGCCGGTGGAAATGGCGGCGGCGACCCGCAGGCGGCCCTGAAAATCCTTGGCGGCGTGCGGGTTTAGCTGCGACTTTTCGATATCCTTGACGGTGATCAGGCCGACGCAGCGGCCTTCATTGTCCACCACCAACAGCTTTTCGATCCGGTGGCTATGCAGGAGACGCTTGGCTTCCTGCTGCTCGACGCCATCCTTGACGGTGATCAGGTTATCGCGGGTCATCAATTCATGGATCTTCTGGGAATGATCCGAGGCAAAGCGCACATCGCGATTGGTGAGAATGCCGACCAGGCGACCGGGACGGCCACCGTTTTCGACGACCGGAATGCCGGAAATGCCGTGGGCTTTCATCAGGCCGAGTGCTTCGGCGAGCGTCGCATCCGGATGGATGGTCACCGGATTGATCACCATGCCGCTTTCGAATTTCTTGACCTGGCGAACCTCTTCGGCCTGTTCGGTTGGTGTCAAATTGCGGTGGATAACCCCAAGGCCGCCAGCCTGGGCCATGGCAATCGCCAGCCGGCTTTCGGTGACTGTATCCATGGCGGAGGACAGGATGGGCAGCGAAAGATCGATGTCCTTGGCGATGCGGGTGGAAATATTCGTCTGGCCCGGCATGACTTCCGAATGTCCGGGCTGGAGGAGAACATCGTCAAAGGTGAGCGCTTCTGCGCCGGTTGCCGAAATTACGATCCGTGCCATGCCAATATCCTTCATATGAATAGGCAGAGTCCTCCAGAAAAGCGATTTTCCTCTGGATTCCTTTGCATGTAATGCTTGGAGGTTGGCGAGGGCTGGTAACACGTTCATGACAGGAAGGGAATAGCAAAAGCATGGATTGTGGATGACATCAGTCATCCCCCGTTTTAGAGATCCTGCCGCGGTTCCGAGGGTGTCGATTTTTCCCGCGCGCTGGCGGCAAGACCATCGGCAAGTGCTTCCATATCCGCTTGGCGGGCGCTGGATCGCCGCCAGATCAGGCCGATTTCGCGGTAGGGTGGCGGATCGGTAAAGGGAATGATGCGGAGCTTGTTGCGGCTGGTTTCGGTCTCGATCGCCATTTCGGGGATCAGCGTCATGCCCATATCATGGGACACCATCTGGAGCAGTGTCGCCATCGACGTTGCGCCAAAATTGACCATGCTGCGCCGGCTGGCGGTTTTGCAGACGGCCAGTGCCTGGTCACGCAGGCAATGACCCTCTTCCAGCAGCAGCAACCGGTCGGTATCCACGTCCGCCTCCACCAGGGGTGATAGAAGCACGGCGTCGTCATTACGGGCCACGGCCATGAAAAACCGATCGACCAGCAGGCTGCGGCAGACCAGAGCGTCCGCCTCAACTGGCAGCGCCGCGACGACCGCATCCAATTTGCCCTCATTGAGGTCGGACAGCAGTCGATCTGTGATTGCTTCTTTAAGCTCAATCTCGATCAGAGGATGATTTTGCCGCAGATAAGGCACCATGCGCGGCACCATATAGGGGGCGACGGTCGGAATGATGCCAATCCGCACCAGGCCTTCCAACATGCCACCATTGTTGCGCGCCGCCTGTTCCAGCCGATCTATTCCCGCCAGCACTTCGCGCACATGGGCCAGGATTTCTAGTCCCTTGGTGGTCAGGATCGTGCTGGCGCGCGTACGCTCGATCAGCATCACACCCAGATGTTTTTCCATTTCCATGATCTGCGCCGACAGTGCCGGTTGGCTGACATGGACAAGATCGGCAGCCCGGCCGAAATGGAGTGTGGTGGCGAGGGCATCGAAATAGCGCATTTGACGTATGGTCAGCATGATAGGATTTCCAAATCGTATTTAAAAATAAATACGATTGGAAATTATCGGCCGTCAATGGAACACTGCAGTCATTGAGACGAAACACTGTTTTAAAATCAATTTTGACGAAGACGGCCTTCCAAAGGAGGACGCCATGATGGATTTCACGGACAATAAAGACCACAGCCGGCATTCAGGTGCCGGAACCGATCATCGGGTGTCAACTGGCGTATTTCAAACTGGTACATCCAGACGATGAAGCGGGTATTCATACTGCCTTAATGCAGTTTCCGGCTTCGAAGCAGATATGATCCCAGCATCGCCGCTGAAGAGCCCTACACGTATCTGTTTCGAAAGGGGGCGTCAGAAGCCGTTTTGATACGGTTTCTGACCCCCTGTTTTGTATGGGTTTACTAATTTGCATTAATCAAAACTGAACACCCTTCCAATAGAGCCCTTACCTGTGGTCCACATGATGTGGAAATTATCCTGGGACAGGACGGAATGGTGACGGCGATGAAAATGCCGATTGAAAGCTCGCGAATCAATCCACGTAAGCAGCCAAAACAGAAGCGCAGTATCCAGCGTGTCGAAAATATTCTGAATTCGGCTGAGTTTCTTATTATCAAGCATGGGGTTTCCCAATTGCGCATGACGGATATTGCCGCCAATGCCGGCGTACCTGTGGGTTCCGTCTACCAATTCTTTCCGCAGAAAGCGGCTGTGCTTAAAGCCATCATGGATATGCGCCTGACCAGTTTGGCCGAGGATATTACCACGCAGTTAACGGATGTGCGCGACGAAGCGGATGCGCGCGCCCGTTTGGTCGATCTGATCGAACGTGGTGCGCGCCTGCACCGTGACAATCCGCTGTGTCGCGAGTTCTGGATCGCAATGTCGACCGATCCCGATCTCGGCGCGATGCAATACAAGGCTCAGGAAGACATTGGCGCGTTGGCGATGAGATGGCTGGGGCCATTTGCCAGTGACGGGGATGGACAAGGCAAACACAATCGTTTCCTGCTGGTTGCGGTGCTGAGTGGAGCGGTTTTCCGCGCCATCGCCGAGAAGCATGAGCGAGCCTGGGCGATGTTGGACGAGTGGAAAAAGGCCGCATGCGCCATGCTGTTTCAACCCGCTCAAAAGTGATTGTCTCGGGTCCTGAGGCAATACGAACGGTCATTTTCAATGAAACGTCGTATTACCAGCCGGGGATCATATGTCCCGCCCGCAGGCGCGGATAGTAACGGGAATAGGTTTTCGTTTCTCCGTCCATGTCGTCTTCGATGGCCGTCGGGTTGATATTGTCGAGGCAAGCGGCGATATGGTCGGTGATGGCGTTCATCAGCGAGGGTGACATGCCGGGACGTTTCATGATGCCGATCTGCACGGGCGGCAGTGGCGGAAAGCCATCCAACTGGCCCAGCACTTTCATACCGGTTCGCAGCGCCGATTCCGGCAAAACAGAAACGGCCAAGCCAGCCAGCACTGCGGCGGCGACCACGGTCGATGACCAACTGGTGAACAGGATCTGATAGTCGCGCCCGTCGGCATCGAGCGCCGAACAGGCCAACTGTCGCCAATTGCAATCGCGCCGTCCAACCGCGAGCGGTACGGGCGCATCATCGCGCAGGGGGTGGTTGGCCGAAGCCACCCAGCAAAGCGGTTCGGTGCGCATCACATCGGATTGTCTGGTCGCCGGGTTATGGGTCACAAGTGCGATGTCTAACTCACCTCTGGCCATTTTTTCGGCCAGGTCGGAGGATGGTTCGCAAACGATGTAAAGCTCTACATTGGGATGGGTCTTGGCGAAACGGCCAATAATTTCCGGCATGTAGCGGTCAGCATAATCATCCGGCGTGCCGATCCGCAACGTGCCTTCCAACCGGTTGTCGTCGAAGGCTGCAATCGCCTCGCTGTTCAGCCGGACGATCCGCCGGGCATAGTTCAGCAGTTTTTCGCCTTCCGCAGTCAGCCGGTTGCCACGCCCGTCCTTGATGAACAATTGCTTGCCGATCCGCTCTTCCAGGCGGCGCATCTGCATGGAAACGGCTGACTGGGTCTTGAAGACCCGCCCTGCCGCCTTGGTAAAACTGCCAGTATCGACGATGGCGATGAAGGTTTGCAACTGGTCTGTATCGAGAGGTGCGGACATGGCGGACATTCCATCAGTTGGATTGATGATTACCATTAGAAACATTCACTGGACTGATCAATAGAAATTCGGCAAATCTTAAACTGCAAAGTATCAATCGACGCCACGAGTGACCAACTGATGTTCAGTTGTCGCGGTGTCCTCCAACCCCTTCACGGCGTCCCTCCGGCTTGGTTTTCCAAGTGCGGCCGCCCCTTCTCGTGCCGAATTCGAAAGGACTATTGTCATGCGCACGACCAGACAGATCACCGTAGCGGCTTTTCCTCACGCAGAGGGCGCGGTCATCGCAGCCCTTCGCGCCATTGTCTTGACAGTGAATTCTGTGCTGCGCACGCTCACCAACCGCCGCGCGGCTCTTAAGCTCGCGGATCTCGACGACTACCTTCTGCATGATGTCGGTTTGACCCGAGCTGAGCTGGAGGCCGAATTGTCGAAGTCCGGGCCACTTGAAGATCCGTCGGCAAAGCTTGCAGGTCTCGCGCGCGCCAGGACCCGCAAACAGGTGAGCACGCTTTCTCTCGGCTGAAATATCCCCTTTCCACCCGCCATCCCCGCAGGGCGAAAAGCCAATCGGCCCTGCTTTTGCCCGGCAACAGGTCACTGTTGCCGGGTCTTTTTTGTGTGCCGACCAATGTTTGGCGGGCCGTTATTGCGTTTTATCGTCAGTGCTTGGAATGAGTGGCGCCTTCGTCCGATTCGGCACGAGCATCCTTGCCCGGCGCCGTCACATAGGTTTCGAAGATCTGTTCCACGCTTTTCTGATAGCTTTTCTGCACGTTCAGACCACTATCGAACATCGTGTTGACGATATCCATCATCGATTTTCTGGCCTCGGCTTCCGGGCTTGGCTTTGGTGGTTCTGCTTTCGGCGCTTGCCCCATCGAACCACTGACCATGTCCTGCCAGGCTTTGGTGAAGGGATTGTCCAGGAAAGGGTTCGTTTCGGTCTTGGGTGCTGCCTTGGCCGCGCTTATGCCCATCATTTGCTGCCAGGCGGCAATGAAGGGATTGTCGAAGGGACCGGGCGATGTTGGTTGAGCTTTCGGTGAAAATCCCGTTGCCTGAAGCCATTCCTGGATCATCCCAGCCATTGGGCCAGCCATCGGGTTATTGGCAAAGGGATTGCTGGCCTGCTGCATCTGTCCAAGGCTCTGCTTGAACAATCCACCCATGATCGTATCGGCCATAGCCGGCAGCATGCGTTTCAGAATGTCCTGGCCGATGCCGGTGATCTGGGCCGCCTGGGCGGCGACAGCGCGCGACACCTCTTTGGAGCCGAACAATTGTTGCAGAACCTGATTGCCGTCGGCAATGCCCTGAGGCGTAAAGGCCTTGCCCATATCTTCGAAATACTGGGCATAATTGCCGGACGATAAGGCAGCAAACAGGCTTGACAGATCATAGGGATTGGCGGCGGTGCGCTTGAACCCGGAGGAAAAAGCCGGCGTCAATGCGGCAAGCGCCTGCGCTACCTGTTCTTGGGCAAGCCCGAACTGCTTTGCCATGGCGTCCATGGCCGCGCCATTCTGTGCTCTTAACAGCATATCAAACAGTGGCAACATTTGCATTCGCTCCCCGGCACATAGCCTTTTTATACGGTATTCATGCGTTGGCGATAGTCCGCATGGTGAGCCGGTGGCTCCAAAACGCCATATGCTTGATCGCCCCGAGCCTTATGCTCCTGTTTTTCAGCATGGTTCATGACATTGCACCCGCCAATTCCCATCAGCTTGATTCAAGGAGAAAATCACACGAAAGCCACTATAGCGGGAAATATCCCGCTGCAAATCGTTTTTTTAAGCAAGCACAAGGGTTTGGGGGTGGGGTGCCGACCTCAATATTGATAGGCGGAAAATACAGGTTCTACCTGGCCATCCCACGGGCCATGATAGAGATCCAGCATGTCCTGCGCCAGGGAATGGCCTCGTTCCAAGATACTGTCCAGCGGTTGCAGATAGATCGATTCGTCTTGGCCCTCCGCATTCAGCCGGGCGCGCGCCACAAGACCAGCCCTCGACAAGGCCAGTAAATCGCGGCTCACATCCAGAACGGAGCGGCCCTCTACGGTGGCATCGAAGCCGAGCGTTGGAACGGTATCACGAAGTGCTGTTACCGTTGCCAAATCCCAACCAGACGTCAGATTGTCAGCCGCCGCAAGCGCGGTATCGTCATACAGCAGCCCGACCCAGAAAGCCGAAAGCGCCATAATATGGCTTTGCGGGCCGCCATCGGCCAATCGCATTTCCAGGAATCGTTTCAGGCGGACATCGGGAAACAGCGTTCCCAGATGATTGGTCCAGTCTCCCATCGTCGGCTGCCAGGCGGCGATTTCGCCCTTCAAACCGCCCGCCATGAATTGGCGGAAAGTGATATGGGTACAGTCGTGATAACGGCCATCCCGCATGACGAAATACATCGGCACATCAAGCGCCCATTCGACATAATCAATAAAACCGAAATCCGGTTTGAACACGAAGGGCAGCAGGCCGGAGCGGCGATTGTCGGTATCGCGCCAGATCTCGCCGCGCCAGGACAGCAGGCCATTGGGCTTGCCTTCGGTAAAGGGCGAGGCGGCAAACAGCGCCATGGCGATGGCTTGCAGCCTGGTGGAAACCCGCATCTTGGTGCGCATGTCGGCTTCTGATGAAAAGTCGAGATTGACCTGGATCGTCGAGCTTCGATACATCATGTCCAGGCCCTTCGAGCCGACCTTCGGCATGTAGCGGGTCATGATGTCATAGCGGGATTTCGGCATGCGCGGCGTCTGCTCCAGGGTCCAGAGCGGGCTGCCGCCCATGCCTAGAAAGCGGATCCCCATCGGCTCGGCGACTTCCCGCAGGATTTCGAGATGCTGGAGGGTTTCGCCCGCTGTTTCATGCAGGGTCTCCAGGGCGGCGCCCGACAGTTCGAACTGCCCGCCTGGCTCAATGGAAATCGCACCTTGGCCACTGCCACCGGCCAGGCCAATGATGTTTCCGCCATCGATGATCGGTTCCCAGCCAAGCCGGGCCTGCATGCCGTTCAGTAGCGCTGAAATGCTGGCTTCGCCGAAATAGGGAACGGGCGAGAGATCAGCGGTGAAAAAACCGAATTTTTCATGCTCCGTGCCGATGCGAAATGTTTCTTTCGGCTTGCACCCCTCAGCCATATAGGCCGCCATGTCCTCAATCGAGGTCAGGGGCGTGTCATCGGTTGTATCGCGAGCCATGAAGCCGACCTTGTTCTGCTACAGGTTTTTGTTTTCACATCGGACCGAAAACCCGTTTCCACTTTTCGGCCCGATGCGTTACCGAGGGTTGATAGGGCTGAACCCGGCGGCTGCGCAAGCGAATTTTGCGATTTGAACGTTCAACAATATTGAACGAGATATGCCGGGTTGTTTCAAGTTCATTTCCAATCACCGATGCTGGCCTGAACCACGGCCAGAGCCGCAACGGCTGCGGTATCGGCGCGCAGAATGCGTGGCCCCAGCGGAATGGCGGTGACAAAGCCGAGGCTGCGCAACAGACTGCGTTCCTCATCGGAAAATCCACCTTCTGGCCCAACCAGCAATGCCAGTTGCCGTTCCTCGATTGCCGCCAGCGCTGGCATCGGATTGTCTGTGGCGCTGTCCTCGTCACAGAAAATGATCCGATGGCTGGCAGGCCAGGTTTCCAGCAGGTCCTTGAGCTTGACCAGCGGTGCAACCTTTGGAATGGAAAGGATGCCGCATTGCTCGGCTGCCTCGATCACATTGGCCTGCAAGCGCTCAATACTGCCGATCCTGCCCTGAACATGCTGGGTCATGACGGGCTGGAGCGCACCGGCGCCCATTTCCACCGCCTTCTGGACGAGATAGTCCATCCGTCCGACTTTCAGCGGCGCAAACAGAAATGTCAGGTCGCTGGGGCGGGGCTGCGGGCGGGTTTGGCTCTGCGGGATCAGCGCGATCCGTTTGCGGGTCGGAAAGGCAAGGCTTGCCTTCCATTCGCCATCGCGGCCATTGAAGACAAGCACTTCGGCACCTTCGGTGAGGCGCAGAACATTGGCGAGATAGTTATACTGTTCCGGTGTCGTCGCCACTGGGTTTGCCGCTTCCAGCCCGGCCTCGACATAGAGTCTCTGCATCTTGTAATTTGCTCGCATGCCTTATGACCGTCTCACATTATCGAAAGAGCGCGAACATAACCCGGTAAATCAGCGCTGCAAGCCCCGCGGAGACCGGAAGCGTCACCAACCAGGCGCCCATGATGGTGAGGATGTGAGAGCGACGGACCAGGCGACGCCGGTTCACCTCATCGGCATTGGACGGTTTGGGGGCTTTACGCTGCCATTCCGCCGACTTCATCAGCATGTACTCCAGCCGCCGTTTTGAATGGCGATTATACCATTCCCGGAAAAAACCGAGGCCAAACACCGCGCCGATAGCGATATGGGTGGAGCTGACCGGCAGGCCCAGTTTGGAAGCGGTGATGACGGTGATGGCGGACGAAAGCGATACGCAATAGGCCCGCATCGGGTTAAGTTTGGTGATCTTGGTGCCGACAAGGCGGATCAGCCTTGGGCCAAACAGCAGAAGTCCGGTTGAAATGCCGAGCGCGCCTATCGTGACCACCCAAAGCGGTGCGGTCATTCGCGTGTGCAGATCATTCGACATGACCGTATGAACAATCGCTGCCAGCGGGCCGATGGCGTTGGAAACGTCGTTGGCGCCATGCGCAAAGGACAGCAAAGCGGCGGCACCGATCAGCGGCATCCGAAACAGTTTGCGCAAGGATTGATTACGGTTTTCCAGCCCTATTGCCTGCTGGCGCACGATAGGCCGGGCCACAAGCCAGGCAATGGTGCCGATCACCAGGCCGAACAGAACGGCTCGATCCGAGATGATCGTAAAGCCCATGCCGGTGGTTTTCAGGCTGAGATAGCAACTGAAGCAACCTGCCATCAATCCGATCAGAATCGGCACCCAACGGCGCGCCTGAGCGATCTTGTCGGGGCGGTAAACGATCAGGTCGTAGATCAGAAACAGGATGGCGGCCGCGATCAATCCGCCCAACACCGGTGAAATCACCCATCCGAGCGTGATGGTGGCGATGGTCTGCCAATTGACGGCGGCGGTGCCCATGGCTGATGCGGCGGCCCCCATGACACTGCCGACGATGGAATGGGTCGTCGAGACCGGGGCATTGGCCCAGGTGGCGAGATTGATCCAGAGGGCTGCCGCCAACAGAGCAGCCATCATGATCCAGATAAAGGTTTGTGGATTGCCAACCAGGGACGGCGCCAGGATACCTGAGGAAATCGTATCGGTGACTTCGCTTCCGGCAATCATCGCCCCGGCAATTTCGAAAAACGCCGCCATCACCAGCGCGCCGGTCATCGTCATGGCCCGGGCGCCCACCGCTGCCCCGACATTGTTGGTCACGTCATTGGCGCCGATATTCAGCGCCATGTAGCCAGCAAGCGCTGCTGCGGCAATGATGATGGCAGAGCCTGTCCGGTCTGCTGCAAAGCCGAGCGCAAAAACCGCAGCAAAGATCAAAAAGATCAATGCCATGCCGTAGGGAGCAGCACCACGCGCCACGTGCTGGGCAGCGCGTTCGAGCAGGGTCAGCCGGTCAAGATCTTTGTCCAGCATTGGTCGGGGGTATTTGGGAGGCTTGCTCATGCTTGGCGTGCTGGTTCTATCATTGGTGCGGGCATTGGAGCGTGCCACACGGCTAAAAACCGATGTCGCGCCCATGGGAGGGGGCCGTGAGAGAGGCCCGTGAGGAGGATGGACTGATATGCGGCGCACTCTGGTTCGTTTGGCCGTACGGTGCTGTAGCGCATAATTGCCTGGGTCGGAATTGATTTAAAATGGATCAGAGAAAAAGTCGAACCCGGATTTCCTGATAGCCTATTCAATATCAGGCAATCACCAGCCACTCGCTCTTCTCTATTGACAAGAGCGGAAATGCCTATGGGACCCGATAGAAAGATAATAGCCTGTCATCATGACGCTAAGACGTCGTCTTATCGGCAAATCAGCCCGCTTTTGCGGCATTGCGCTGGCGTGACAGGGTAAGAAGGTGGAAAAGCCGTTTTAATTGTGGCTCCTGCACCCGGCTTGCCGCAACGTCGCAGCTCACCCATTCCAATATGCGGGTGCCTTTTTCTGGATAATCGTCAACAAACTCGCGCACTTCCAGCAGGTAAACCTTCACCTCACACGGGATTTTCAGCCCGTCCGGCATGCCTTTCATATAAAGATAAGAACCAAAACTGGTTTTGGCGATCTTTCCCTTGACGCCTGCTTCCTCGTAAGCCTCACGCTGGGCCACGAGATGCGATTTTTTTGAGCCCATGGGCCAGCCCTTGGGAATGACCCATCGCCCGGTATCGCGGCTGGTAATCAACAGAACTTCCAGAAGCCCCGTTTCGGTTTCGCGATAGCAAAGCGCGGCAAATTGCTGTTTCGGCGGGCGCCGAAACATCAATTCCAAATCCGACACGATGCGCTGTAGAATGGCCAATGCGTAAATCCGTATTTTTGATTATTGTAATATAGATGATTCCCGCAGAAGTTGGTAGCGGTTTCGTTGAACAGGAGAAAATCGCGGCAGATAAACCGAGTCTTCCATAATAGAACTCATGAATGCCTTCATGCAATTGTCATGAGGCACGGTCTGTCATGCGCCCATCGCAATGCGGCGTTCTTATTCTGGCGCGTTTGAGCAGAGTGAACCGTTGTCCACCTGTCGAAAACCAAAGCGATTCGGTGATTACGCATCAGTGTCGCGAATGATGACGATTCGCATGGCCGCGAAATTTTGTCTTTGACCGTCTTGTTTGTTGCGTCATATCGGCCTTTTATTCGATTACACCGAAAATAATTCCTAAATATGACCTTATTTGCCTTTTCTCCATGAGGCGCTTCTTTTGCTGTTCATCCTGGGTCCTTATGGTGCGCGCGTTTTGAGAGAGAAGACGATGGCAAAGAAAGCTGCTGCGAAATTCGATCGTGCCGGACTGGCTTCGCTTGGCGCAGAAAAATTGGCGGAGATCCTGCTGGATGAGGCCAGCGCCAATAAAGCCCTGAAACTGCGCTTGCAAGCGGCTCTTGCGGGTACGGTGGGATCAACGAAAGTGCTTGCCCGGATCGACAAGCGTCTTGATCAGATTGAACGCTCTGCCTCCGGCATTACCGCCAACCGTGCGCGCGAATTATCGACCGAGCTGGGCGGCATGATGCGGACCATTGGCGGCGAGCTTGGCGATGATCCAGTTGCCGCAGCCGAGCGGATGGTGCGGATGATGTCAGTGATGCTGGGGATGACGCATCGCTTATACGACCGCAGCGCCAAGCTGGAAAAACTGTCGGAAGAAATTATTGCTGCTGCGGTTTCGATGATTGCGGCTTTGCCAGAGACAGGTCAGGTCATGCTGGTGCCGGCCCTGGAAAAGGTTCGGGCTGCTGACAAGCACCGTGAGCTGGGCGATGTCTTTTCACAAATGATAGCAGTGCTTGGCACAGCCGCCGCCGATACCTGGAAGCAATTGCTGGAATCAGCGCTCAAGAACAGTCGCGCGCCACAACACATCCTGCAACTCCTTCAGGATCTCGCCGTGAAGCGTCAGGATTTTGATGAGGTGATCCGGTTGGAAGAGGCGAAGCCGGAACTCTATCAGGATAGTCTTGTCCTGGCGCATCTGCTGTTTGACGCCCAGCGTTTCGAGCAGGCGCTTGAGTGGGTGCGCAGAAAGCCAAAGGGCATGCGTGTCGTCCGTATCGGCGGTATGACGGCAGCGGCTGGCCCGGACTATGGTGTGCAGGAGCGTAAACTGCTGGAGGCCGATATTCTTGAACGCCTCAAACGGCGAGGGGATGCCCAGGCTTTACGCTGGCAGGAGTTCTGCGAGACATTCGAGCCAGACGTGCTGCGAACCTATATTGCTAAGCTGGATGATTTCGCCGAATTCGAGGAAATGGACAAGGCGCTGAACCTGGTGATGAACAGCAAGGATACCTACAAATCCCTGTGGTTTCTGATCGGCTGGCCAAAGCTTGATCTTGCGGCGCGCCTGGTGATTGACCATGCCCAGGACTGGGACGGTCGCCAATATGAACTGCTTTCCACCGCGGCGGAGAAGCTCTCGGAGGAACAGCCGGAAGCGGCAACGGTGCTTTACCAGGTGCTGGTCAGTGACATTCTCAAGCGCAGTGCGTCACAAGCCTATCACCATGCTGCATCCTATATTGCAGCATTGACCGATCTGGCGCCGCGTGTTTCGGCCATTAACGGCCAATACGATCATGTCAGGTTCATGCAGAGCCTGAGACTAAAGCACGCCAAGAAATATTCGTTCTGGATGCTGTTGCCCGAAGACCTTCGTTGACAAGGTTCTGAAAGGGCGGCTGGCAGCTGTGAGCTTCGAGGAGCAAACGGCAGATGGAGAGGATGGCCATCTCCGCGCGGTTTTCATTTGAGGAATTGGCCGACGCAGATAAGGTGCTTCATCTGAGCGGCGCTTCGGGAGGACTGGATGGCCGATACCATTGAATTTCTAAAGCCCGATGCTGGCATTCTTGATCGACGTGACCGGATCGTCGCCGAACTGTCGGCAATCCTGCCCAAGGAGCGGCTGATCCATAAGCCAAGAGAGCTGGTGCCCTTCGAGACCGATGGGTTGCTGGCCTATCGCCGCCAGCCGCTCTGTGTCGCTCTGCCTGAAACGACGACGCAGGTGGCGGCCGTGATGCAATATTGCCATCGCCATAAGCTGCCAGTCGTGCCGCGCGGCGCGGGTACCTCGCTTTCCGGCGGCGCGATCCCCCAGGAGGATGCGGTGGTGATCGGCCTGTCGGCCATGACCCGAATTCTCGACATCGATTTTATGAACCGCACCGCCACTGTGCAGGCTGGCGTGACCAATCTGGCAATTTCGGAAGCAGTTGGGCCGCAGGGGTTTTTCTACGCGCCCGATCCTAGTTCGCAGCTGGCCTGTACGATTGGCGGCAATATCGGCATGAATTCCGGTGGTGCGCACTGTCTGAAATATGGCGTGACCACCAACAATCTTCTCGGCGTGAAGATGGTGCTGGTCGATGGCACGGTGATTGAACTGGGCGGCAAGGCACTCGATAGCAGCGGTTACGATCTGCTTGGCCTGATCTGTGGTTCGGAGGGGCAGTTGGGCATCGTCACCGAGGCGACCGTGCGGCTGCTGGCCAAGCCGGAAGGCGCGCGTCCGGTCCTGTTCGGCTTCGATAGCGCCGAGGCTGCTGGTACCTGCGTTGCCGATATCATTGGGGCTGGCATCGTGCCGGTGGCGATGGAATTCATGGACAAGCCCGCCATCGAAATTTGCGAGGCCTTCGCCCATGCCGGTTATCCCATGGATGTCGAGGCGCTGCTGATCATCGAGGTCGAGGGATCGGACGCCGAGATGGAGGCGATGCTGGCCGATATCTGCGAAATCGCCCGCCGCCATGGGGTGAAAACCATCCGCGAAAGCCAATCGGCGACGGAAGCAGCTCTGATCTGGAAAGGCCGCAAATCCGCCTTCGGGGCGACGGGCCGGATTGCCGATTATATCTGTATGGATGGCACGGTGCCGCTCAGTCAATTGGCCTATGTTTTGAAAAAGACCTCGGAGATCATTGACCGTTACGGCCTGCGGGTTGCCAATGTCTTTCATGCTGGTGACGGCAATATGCATCCTCTGATCCTCTACAATATCAACGATCCCGAAGATGCCGCCAAGGCGGAGGCGGCGGGCAATGAAATTCTCAAGCTCTGCGTCGATGCCGGTGGCTGCCTGACCGGCGAGCATGGTGTCGGCATCGAAAAGCGCGACCTGATGCGCCATCAGTTTTCCAAGGCGGATCTTGCCCAGCAAATGGCGGTCCGAGCCGCTTTCGATCCCGATTGGCTGCTCAACCCCAGCAAGGTCTTTCCGCTGGAGGGCCGGGCGTGAGCGCGTTTCTGGCACCGCAAACGGAAGATGAGGCCGCAGCGATCATTGCCGAGAGCGCCGCGACGGGCCGGACGCTGGCCATCAAGGGTGGCGGTACGCGCTCAGGCTTCGGCAACCCTCTCGAGACGGATGCGATACTGTCATCCACCGGGCTTTCCGGGGTAATTGCCTATAATCCGGCAGAAATGGTGCTGACGGCGAAAGCCGGGACACCTATGGCCGAGATCGAGGCGGCGGTATCCGAGAAAGGCCAGTCGCTGGCCTTTGAGCCGCCGGATCATCGCGGTTTGATGGGGACGACAGGGGAGCCGACGGTTGGCGGCGCCTTCAGCGTCAATGCTTCAGGACCTCGGCGCTTTGTGGCAGGGGCGGCGCGCGATCACCTGCTGGGTGTCCGTTTCGTCAATGGCAAGGGTGAGGCGATCAAAGCAGGTGGGCGGGTGATGAAGAATGTCACCGGGCTTGATCTGGCGAAACTTCTGGCCGGTTCGCATGGTACGCTTGGGTTTTTGACGGAAGTCACCTTCAAGGTTCTGCCGCGTCCACGCGTGACGCAAACCGTCGTGGTGTCAGGTCTTGACGATGCCGCCGCCGCCCATACCATGGCCGTCGCGCTTGCAATGCCGGTCGAGGTGACAGGCGCTGCCCATCTCCCGGAACTGGTTCGGCCCCGCCTGATCGGCGGAAATCTACCGGATGGACCAGCCACGGTATTGCGGCTGGAAGGCCTGCCTGCCTCGGTGCTCGAGCGGACGGAAAAGCTTTTAGCGGTGATGGAACGGCTTGGACCCGTCACGCTGCTGGATGAGCCGCAAAGTCTTGTTGTTTGGCGGGAAATCCGCGATGTACGCCCCTTCGCGGCCATGCTGGACAAGCCGGTCTGGAAAGTATCCGTCGCACCGACAGCAGGCCATCACCTGGTCGCAGGCCTACGCCTGCATGCGGCTATCGATGCCTTTTACGACTGGCAGGGCGGTCTGGTCTGGATGCAGATGGAAGCGGACCCGGAGGGTGAACTCATCCGGAAGGGGATAATGGCACTTGGTGGGGGACATGCCTCTCTTCTGCGAGCCGATGAGGCAACCAGACGTGCCTCATCCTCATTCGATCCATCACAAGCTGCTGTGGCTGCCTTGATGCAACAGGTTCGACGTTCTCTCGATCCAAAAATGGTATTCAATCATAACGGGATTTTCTGAAAATTTACCACCTGTTGATATGCGCTTTTTTGCAACACTCATCAGGGGGATTGAAATGCTGAAAATCGATGATGCCATTGGTCTGATTATTGAAGGAACGCACGAAGCAAATCGAAAATATTTGCGCATGTCGGGAGGTGCTACCGTTCATGAATATGGGATTGAGCCTTTGATTTCGGCAACGATTGCCGAAACACTGTACAATTCAGGTGCCGAGAGAGGAGAGGAGTGCTTCGTTACTCTGGAAACAACGTGTTGGGAGCTGGTGAAGTGGTCGCTGGGTGGCGAGGTGGAAGACAGTGTTTACAAGGATAGCGACGGGCAGAGGGCCGACGTCGTTTACTGGAATCGGCACAATTTGCCGGAAGGTGTGGTTGAGGTAAAACGACATTTTTCCTTTTCAAACTGCGAAGATGATATCCGCAAAATCTCTTCGCTTTTGTCACGTCTGGATACTCAGGAAGAAGGTACGTTGAAATGGGGCGCTGTTGCTTCCATGAGAGAAACGACCAATACTTCTACCAAGGACAAGAAATCTGTGCTGAAAGACTTTCTCAGCAAATGTGAAGAGAAGTTCCCAGATTTTACGTTCAAAGGACGATGCGAAGAAGTTGGGGTCGAGGCAGAGTCCGCTGTTAAGAAACGGCGTCCGGAATTGACCGCCTTTCAGGCCTATGCAGTGCTCTTCAGGAGAAAGAAGGAATAGGTGCAGACCAATTTTTCCATAACCCAACTTGCCGATCCAAAAACCGCAGAAGCCGAGAGCATTCTGCGCCGCTGCGTGCATTGCGGCTTCTGCACCGCGACCTGTCCCACCTATGTCACGCTTGGCAATGAGTTGGACAGTCCGCGCGGGCGCATCTATCTGATCAAGGATATGCTGGAAAACGGGCGGGCGGCGGATGAGGAAATCGTCACGCATATCGATCGGTGTCTGTCCTGTCTGGCCTGTACTACGACCTGTCCCTCCGGTGTCGATTACATGCATCTGGTGGATCACGCCCGCAACCATATCGAAAATACCTATAAGAGGCCGCTGGCCGACCGGTTGCTCCGCAAAATGCTGGCAGCGGTGCTGCCCTATCCGGGGCGTATGCGGGTGGCGCTGGCCTTTGCCCGGTTTGGACGCCCGTTTGCGCCACTGATGGAGCGTGTTGCCGCCTTGAAGCCGATGGCGGCGATGTTGCGACTGGCGCCTCAGGATGTGCCTTATCCATCGCCCATCTCACGCCCGGGTTTGCATTCGGCGCGGGGCAATCGCAAAGGCCGGGTGGCGCTTCTGACCGGCTGCGCTCAGTCGGTGCTTGATCCCGGTATCAATGACGCGACTGTTGCGCTGCTGACCCGGCTGGGTATCGAGGTCGTCGTGCCGAAAGGGGAAAGCTGCTGCGGGGCGCTGGTGCATCACATGGGGCGTGAGACGGATGCGCTTGCCGCGGCCCGGCGTAATATTGATGCCTGGATGGTGGAGATCGGGCCGGGTGAGATCAGTGGGTTAGATGCCATCGTTATCACCACATCCGGCTGTGGCACCACCATCAAGGATTACGGCCATATGCTGCGCCACGACCCCATCTATAGCACCAAGGCAGCACGGGTTTCGGCGCTGGCGAAGGATGTGAGCGAGTACCTGGCCAGTCTGGATCTGCCGCAGCAGGCGGATAAGGGCGTGACCGTTGCCTATCATTCCGCCTGTTCGCTACAACACGGCCAGAAGATAACGGCCCTGCCGAAATTACTGCTGAAAACGGCGGGGTTTACGGTGCGTGATCCGGCGGAAGGGCATTTATGCTGCGGCTCGGCTGGAACCTATAATATTCTCCAGCCGGACATTTCGCAGCAATTGAAAGCCCGCAAGCTGCGCAACATCCAGGCTGTCAACCCCGATGTCGTCGCTGCTGGTAATATTGGCTGTATGACTCAGATCGGTTCGGGAACCGACATCCCTGTCGTCCACACTGTCGAATTGCTCAACTGGGCATTTGGCGGAGAAAAACCCCAGAAATTAAAGGATTTATAATCGCGGCATGCAATAATCGGTTTTTAGCAACCCTGTTGCTGGGTCCTGTCTGGAGGGCGGGCGATGATAAACCGATTTGTATTGATCCTGAATGAAGCCTTGGTGATTTTCGCGTGCCTGACACCAGGGGCTGAGGCCATGGATCGTTATTATTGTGCAGTTGATGATGTCCAACTGAAATTGTCGATAGAGGCCGCTTTCAAGGAAGAACCGGGCTGGCCGCTTGGAAATCTGCGCGGCGTCATGGTGTTCAAGCCGGGGCAAAGCGTGCCGGGCGAGGGCAGGACAGTGACGGGTGCCGTTCGGCTCGCTATGGCCGACAGTGTGCAATCGAGGCATGATGATCGCAGCTTTCAACTACGAACCTCATCCACCTCGGGTGAGGATGGAGACATCATGATTGTCGATATCCTATTGAATGCCAGCATGCAGGGAGAGGATATCAACCGTTTTGCTGGCAACTATGCCGTGACGGTACGCCCGCAAGGCAACACCCATCCCGCTGCCGCAGTGGAGCGGGATGGTGCGTTGAATTGCAAGCGTTTCTGACCAGGTCAGTTCGATCAAGATGAGCCTCACACTGGGCGCGGAGGAATATTCAGGCCCTTTTGGCTGGCGGGACGGGCTTCGCCGCGAGCGGCCCAATCCATGACGGCGGGATAATTGGAAAGACCAATGACCTCGGCGGCTTCATAACCAGCGGTAATGCAGCGTACCCACGGCCAGGTGGCAATATCGGCAATGCTGTACTCGTCACCGGCAAGCCAGGGACGGTGAGCAAGTTCTGCCTCGAGCACGGCCAACAAGCGACGGGTTTCGTCGCGATAACGCTCCATCGGGTAGGAATTGTTGGCGACCTTATCGGCGGCATATTTGTGGAAATGGCCGAACTGGCCAAACATCGGCCCGACACCGCCCATCTGGAAGAACAGCCATTGCAGGACGCTGTAGCGGCCCGGACCGTCCTTTGGCAAAAGCCGTCCGGTCTTTTCGGCCAGATAGACCAGAATCGCACCCGATTCAAACACGCCGATCGGTTTTCCGTCCAGCCCGTGCGGGTCGAGGATAGCCGGGATGCGGCCATTCGGATTGAGCGAGACGAATTCGGGGGATTTCTGCGCATTGTCGGAGAAAGTCACCAGATGCGCCTCATAGGGCAATTCCAGCTCTTCCAGCGCAATCGATACCTTGACGCCATTTGGTGTCGGCAGCGAATAGAGCTGAATGATCTCTGGATTTTGGGCAGGCCAGCGCTGGGTGATCGGGAAGGAAGAAAGGTCAGTCATGACAATATCCTAATGAATGCCAGGGTGTCGAAGATGGTGTTTGTTCTCAAATTGTGAACGATACGTCAATTATTGTCCACCTATCTGAAACAGTAGAGATGTGGGAAAACGGCTTCACAGTTTTCTAACCAATTTGCGCCCCGCAGTCATCACACTGGAGCCTTCCATGTCAAATACCAATAACGCGATCCTTCTGCTCGCCAGAATTCTTCTCTCCTTCATTTTCATTCTGTCTGGCTTTGGCAAACTGACCGATCCGGCTTCCACGGCCGGCATGATCACTGGCGCTGGACTGCCTGCTGCGACGGCTCTGGCTTATCTGGCCGGTGCGTTTGAGTTGATCACGGGTCTTTCCGTCCTCGTCGGCTTTCAGACGAAGATCGTTGGCTGGGCCTTGGCGCTGTTTTGCATCTTCACCGGCGCTGTCTTCCATAGCGGCACGGTTGCTGTTCCCGGCTGGCCGGATGCAGCACTCGGCTGGATCAACACACTGAACGGCATCATGATGATGAAGAACTTCACCCTTGCTGGCGCTTATATCCTGCTGGCAACGGTCGGAGCTGGCGCCTACTCGCTGGACGCCCGTCGCGGTGGTAAGCTGGCGCTTGCCTGATATGCAGGGGGCTATTCAATATAGCCGATAAAAATTTCCTGTATCGACCGGCTCTTTTCAAGCCGGGATAAATACAAAGGCCCGCCGGAGCGATCCGACGGGCTTTTTGCTTTGAACGGCATGCTGTTATGGATCACGGTCATCGGCTGGTAATTTGTCAGGGAAAGGAACCCCTGTTTTCCCTGACAAACTCTAAACAGCCTTAGCCACCGTGAGGGCCGGAGCAAACCTTAGTGAACGGATTGCAGACCCCTGCGTTTGCTATGGTGAGTGTTTCACCAGTGCCCAAGAACAACGATACAATAAGAAGTGCTTTCATATGGTATTTCATCATTACCCCCAGATATGATAAAATGAACAATCACGGAAAAATTAGAAAAGTTATTGCATGTTAAATACATGGAAATAACGCTCATTTATATTCTGTTGTAAAATATAAATTCATTTATCATCATTTTTCCGTGTACATCATTTAGGTTTTTATTTTTGCGGGAGTCAATTATTTATTATGAAGTAAATATCATTATTTGATATTTTTTCCATAAATACATACTGAAAATGTCGTAAAATAGATATTTTAAATCAATTTAGCCATCGATTTGCGCCATAAAGTACTTTTACATAAAAACGATGATACGATATTTCAAATTTAAATAATTATCAAAAATTACATTCTGTGTGTTTTATATATTCAGGTTTAATAAACATGTATTCAATTCTATTTAGTGAAATATAAATTTTTCCGAAAAAAAGCCCAGCGTCTATTCAGACCCTGGGCTTTTACGTCATTATTGAATTTGGGAAATGTTGGAAGCAGTCAACTACATTACGTTTACTCTGATAATTCAGAGTGCGCTTCTGACAGCGTCGATGATTTTGCCAATCTGAGCATTGCCTTCATGCTCTGGCTTGCGGGCGCGAACCAGGCACGCTTGTGAGCGCAGGATGATGCCATCACTCAACACTTTCAGGTGGTTTGCCCGCAGGGTTGAGCCGGTGGAGGTGATATCAACGATTATGTCGGCCTGGCCAGCGGCGGGTGCGCCTTCGGTGGCGCCGAGGCTTTCGACGATCCGGTAAAGCTGGATACCATGCTGGCGGGAGAAGAACTGCTGGGTCAGGCGCCAGTATTTGGTGGCTATCGCCAGCCTTCGGCCGTGGCGGGCGCGAAATTCCTGCGCCACATCCCCCAGATCAGCCATGCTGTCCACGTCCAGCCAGATGTCAGGTACGGCCACCACCACATCGGCATGGCCAAAACCAAGCCGTGCGGCGATTTCCACCCGCTTATCGGCATCCGCCAGCTCTTCGCGGATCAAATCTTCACCGGTGACGCCGAAATCGACGGTTCCATTGCCGATTTCGCGGGAAATTTCCGAGGCGGAAAGATAGGCAATCTCGATATCCTCGCCTTCGACCCGGCCGCGATAGGAGCGGTCATTGCCGACAGCGGTAATGGTCAGCCCTGCACGGGCAAAAATCGCCGAGGCGTCTTCCTTCATCCGGCCCTTGGAGGGCAATCCGATGGTAATGGTCATCAGCGTGCCCTCGCCAGTTCAATGCGGTCCAGCCAGAGGGAGAAGCCGACGGCGGGAATGGTGTGTTTTGCACCGAGCAGGGTCAGCAGCCGGTCGAACCGTCCGCCACCGGCCAAAACGGCGGCTTCGCCGGAAAGCGCCACTTCAAACACCAGCCCGGTATAATAATCCAGTGGTCGACCAAAGGCGGCGCGATAGGTGATCCGGGAGAGATCGACGCCAAGGTCGGTCAGTGCGGCGATCCGTGCCTCAAACCCTGCAAGAGCCGCACCCAGCGACAGACCCGCCGCATCAGCAAAGCCCGCCAAGGCTGAGGCGGCTTCGCTCAGTGGTAATTCCAGCGATAGAAACTCGCGCAGCAGCAAAAGGGCGGCGCCATCCAGCCGGGTTTCGGCCAGCGCCAGCTTTTCCTTCAGCCTCGCGGCAATTTCGCGGGGGCTGCGGCTGGCATTGGTGGAATAGCCGGTGTCTTCCATGGTCCGGTCGAGATGGGCGATCAGCCCGGCTTCGTCGCCGGACGATAGCAGCGCTTCCACAGCCGGATCGAGACCATGCGCCGTTTGTGGGCTGGCGAGGGTTTTCAACAATTGATCGAGATGGGTGCTGTCGCCAAACGCCTGGATCAGCCGTCTTTGCCAGCCGGAGGGTAGACCCAGCGTCTTGACCACGGCCTCAAACACCGCCTGATCGCCGAGCATGATGGTCAGCGGACGTCCGGGCAGCAGCTTGTGCAGAATGCCGATGGCATCATTAATGGCGCGGGCATCGGCGCGGGCGGTGGCGGGCTCGCCAAGATCTTCAATGCCAGCCTGATAGAATTCATTGCCGCCTTCGCGACGCTGGCGAAACACTTCACCCAGATAGGCGTAGCGTTTCGGCGTGCCGGTGGCGTTTTCGATATGGCTGAGACAGACGGGAATGGTAAATTCCGGCCGCAGGCACAGGCTTTCGCCGGTCTCGCTTTCGGTAAGGAAAATTCGGCGGCGCAGATCCTCGCCCGCCATATCCAGAAACGGCTCGGCGGGCTGGATAACCGGGGTATCGACCCTTGCTGCGCCACGCGCGGCAAAGTCGTCAAGAAGAGCACCGGCGAAATCCGGCATATTGATCAGAGGCATTGACTATCCCGGTCAGTTACGCATGCATTCGGGATAATCCGAACACCACCCTTTGACTGTTATGTCAATGATGGGTCTGGCTATGCTGCCATTTTTTATAGGCCAGCAGGCCCCCGGCCAGAACCAGCAGGCCAAGCGGCATGACAGTGTATATCTGCTCAAAACTTGTCACTGTTTCATCTCCAGAATAGAGAACCTACCAGTTTGGCAGGGAAAAGTGGACCCCGGCTGTCCCGAAAAGACAAACGATAACAAAAGAATCGAGCGTCTGTGAGGTTCGGAAAGCACAGTACACGCCGCAAACGTTTTTCGGCTTCGCCGCCCCCTCTTGCCTCTGCCGCCACCTTCTCCCCGATTGGGAGAAGAGACCTGCGGCATCCTTGTGCCTTCTACGCGCAGCAAAAGCGGTTTCCCGCAGCCTCACGATAAGACTCAGTGCTGTCGTGTTGACCTCTTCTCCCCAGCGGGGAGAAGTCCCCGGCAGGGGGATGAGGGGGGCGAAGCCAATTCATCAAGTGACGTCGTGTTGCCAGAAAAATCCAGAAGACGAAGCCAAGCAGCGGTAATTTATGATCACCATTCGGCGAAAGGCTGCTGGCGGCGATGGGCGCGGCCACGCCGACGGTGAGGCAGACGGTGGACAGCCGGTCGAACCACGAGGCTTCGAGCTTTTTCATCTCGTTCCATTGCGAAACTGGAATGGGGGCGCTGTCTTGCAAAACGGTCTCCGTGGCCTTCGCTGCCGCTTCAGATTACCGGAGCTAGAGCGGGGCGTCACCCCGCAAACGCCTTGGTTATCGTCAATCCTCAGGCAAATGACGGCCCCCTGAGAGGGTCCAGTTTATTGACAAACTCCGATCTCGGCATTTCGTCACCCTCGGGCTTGTCCCGAGGGTCTGCTGTCTCCGAATAAGTCTTTGACGTTGATGGATTAAATTATCGTGCTTAGATGCTCGGCACAAGGCCGAGCATGACGTTGAGGATACATGCAAGGGCTTTGTCAGCAGTCTGGGCCTATCCGAGGGTCTGGTGTTGTCTCAAGAATTGCCGCACGCGCTCAAGGGCGTCAGCCGGATCGGACTGGCGGTGGTATTCTTCGAGAATGATCTGTTCGATCTGCTGACGGATGGTCCGGCGCCCCAATTCTTCGCTGTCGGGCAGGGTGCGGTTCTGTGGCAGCAGGGCGTTGCGGGCTTCCTCGATCCGGGTTTGAAGGTTTGTTGCCGCGTCGAGAATGGTGACGTCGACAATCTCCGCCGAGTCTTCCGGGCGCTGGGGCGGTTGGTAAATTGCCACTTCGGGTGGTGTTCCCGGTCTCTCCCGCCTGTGGCGCAGCAGCAGGGCCAACACGCTGATCGCAAAAACCGGCGGTGTCACGATGACCAGCGCCTTGATCCAGTCGGATGAGGATTGCCACGTATCGAAAAGATCGGCCCAGAGGTTGTAATCGGCCATTGTCCATTGCCTCCCACGCTTGAAAACCAAGCGATCGCCAGAGAACGGTCTCTGGCGATCGGGGAGGTAGAAAAGCCGCAAGAAGAACGACCGCCCTGGCCTTTAAGCCGAAGCTCTGGACATACGCCAAGGCCTCCCCGACCATAGAAGGATGGAGAGTGGACCATATAGACATAGCCCACCGCCTCAGCCACAAACCTATGGCTGAGGGGTGTCTTTATAACGACCGACACCGGCCGCTTCTCGAGGAGTTTCTACGCTCCGGGATCGGTGCGTTACAACCGATCCTGAATTGGTTCTAGCGTATAAAGAGTGGAGGGGGAAGGGGGCGTTAGAGGGCGTAATATTCTCTTTTGCCGACTTCGAAAACCCTACTTCGCCCGCGCCCGATCTTCCGCCTGGGCGGCCAGAATTTCTTTCACCTTGGCAACAAGCTCTGCTTCCGGCACGACAATTTGCGCCACGCGGGCTTCGCGCCATTCGGTGTTGTCGGTGATCTCGCCCGACAGACGCTTGCCTTCGATCAGGTCTTTGATCTGCACCACGCCCTGTTCGCGCTCATCGCCGCCCTGGATGATGGCGATGGGGGAGCCGCGACGATCGGCATATTTCAGCTGATTGCCGAATTTCTTCCAGTTGCCCTGATACATTTCAGCGCGAATGCCTTCATTGCGAAGCGCCTGGGTAAAGCGCTGATAGCGCCCCATGCTCTCGACATCGCCATCCATGACCGTGATCAGAACCGGCGCGATTACTTCGTCAGCACCCAGCTTGCCCAGGTTCTTCAAGGCCGTCATCAGGCGGGAGACGCCAATGGAAAAGCCGGTGGCCGGAACGGGCTGGCCCATGAAGCGCGATACGAGGCCATCATACCGCCCACCGCCGCCGACCGAGCCAAACACGACCTTTTCGCCTTTTTCGTTGGTGACGTCGAAGGTCAGTTCGGCTTCATAGACGGGGCCGGTGTAGTATTCTAGGCCGCGGACGACGGAGGGGTCTATTTTGATGCGGTCAGGGCCGTAGCCTGCTGACTCAACTAATTGCCAAATTTGCTTAAGTTCAAAGATACCTTCAACTCCAATGGGGGAGTCCTTGAAGTTATTGTGAAGAGTGTCAAATATCGCGCCGCGCACTGCTTTAGGTCCGTCCAGCACAATGCCGGGAACCGGATTCTGCATTAGAGGATGAGACCCAAGCATAGCTTCAGCGGTCTGCAAGATAGCGATAAACTCGAGCAATTTGGTTACTTGAGGCTCGCTAAGCCCTACGCCTTTTGTGAAGTCGCCAGATTCGTCCTTGCGCCCTTGGCCGAGCAAAAGCTTCACGCCCTCCGGACCGAATTTATCTAATTTGTCGATGGCGCGTAGTGCGTTCAAACGTTGAGTGGCTTTATCGTTACCCCCAAGACCAATTGTTTCAAGCACCCCATCCAACACCTTGCGGTTGTTCACCCGGATCACGTAATCACCACGCTTGATGCCCAGTGCTTCCAGAGTATCGGCCATCATCATGCACATTTCGGCATCAGCCTGCACGCCCGGCGCGCCAACGCTGTCGGCATCGAACTGCATGAACTGGCGGAAGCGGCCCGGACCCGGCTTTTCGTTGCGGAACACATAGCCGGCGCGGTAGGTGCGGTAGGGCAGCTGGATCTCGTTGAAATTTTCCGCGACATGGCGGGCGAGCGGTGCGGTCAGGTCGTAGCGCAGGCTCATCCATTGCTCGTCATCGTCCTGAAGCGAGAACACGCCTTCGTTGGGGCGGTCGCTGTCGGGCAGGAACTTGCCAAGCGCATCGGTATATTCAAACAGCGGCGTCTCAATGGGATCGAAGCCGTAGCGCTCATAGACTTCGCGGATTTTCGCGGTCATCTCGTTGACAGCGCGGATATCATGGGCTTGCCGATCCACGAAACCACGCGGCAGGCGGGCTCTCAGTTTCTGGGGCTTTTTGGTCTTTTCGCTCATGATCGGCACCGAATGCTAGGGGAGTGTGTGTTGCGGCTGTCTTAGTGGATGACGCCTTGAGCGGCAAGGCCGAAGGCTGGTTTCGGCCCGACGCCGATGCTATAGGCCGGGAATGATCCTCGAAGCGCTGAATTACGCGGCAACATGGTGGGTGACGTCGAAAGCGCATCGGCCTTATATCCGCTATTCCATCAATCTCTGGTCGCGCGCTCGTCGCTGCGCCAGCGATTGGGCCGAGCATGAGCGCAACTGCAAGCGGTCGATCCTACATGCGGCACAGCCGATCATGCCGCGCCGAACGGTTGTCGTGCTTGGCTCCGGCCTGCTGCGCGATGTGCCTGTTTTGGAATTGTCACGGGCCTTCGATACCGTCGTGTTGGTGGATCTGGTGCATGTTGCCAGTGTTAGGGCCTGGGTGGCGATGAAGGGGCTGAAAAACGTCCGCTTTATAGAGCGCGATCTCTCCGGCTACGATGCACTGAAACAGGGAGAGGTGCCGGAACCGCTGGATTTCCTGCGTCGCGTTCCCTGGCTTGATCTGGTGGTCTCGGCCAATCTTCTTTCCCAGATCGGTATGGGTGCCAAAAAGCGCCTGGCCGGGGAGCAGGCGGGGGCGATGCCCTGGGATAGCGTCGCCCGGCTGATCCGCGCCCATCTCGACGGGCTGGCACTATTGCCCGCCCGCACCTGTCTTCTCACGGATATTTCCTTCTCCGTCATCGACCGCAATGATGTGCTGCGCGAGGAAACCGATCTTCTGGCGGGTATTGCTCCGCCTGAAGCAGAGCATGGCTGGGATTGGCCCGTCGTGCCGCTGGGGGAAGAGAGCAAGGACTACCGGATTGTTCACAAGGTCATCTATACTTTGTCAGGTTGATTCGAAATATTGCTGACGTGAGTCATTGGGGGCTGCGTGAATTTTCTGTTTCTCGATCCGGGTGGTGGTGATTACGACCCGGAAACGCCGCTGCAAAAGCCACTCGGCGGCACGCAATCCGCCATTGCCTATCTTTCCGAGGAATTGGTCAAGGCTGGTGCCACGGTGACCCTGATGAACAATCCCAGCCGGGAGCGGGTGGTCAGAGGTGTTCGGCTGGTGGCAAGCAGTACGATCGGGCGTGAGGGGTTCGGCCAATTCGATATCGTCGTCGTGGTATCGGTGGCGTTGGGCATCAAATTTCGTCAGGTCGTACCGAAGAGTATTCCCATGGTGCTCTATTGCCATCATGCTGCCGATCAGGTGTCGGTTTCGACCCTGCGCAATGCGGAGGAACGTGCCGTCTGGGACGCCTTTGTCATGGTGAGCGATTGGCAGCTCAACGATTATGCCACGGCCTTTGGCCTTGAACCAACGCGGGCGGCGGTGATCGGCAATGCAGTATCTCCTGCGTTTCTGGAGCGTCCCTTGCAACCGGCATGGTTTGAGATCGGCGCTCCGCCAGTCCTGACCTATACCAGCACACCCTTTCGCGGATTGGATATTCTACTGTTAGCTTTTCCATCCATTCGCGCCCGGGTGTCAGGGGCAGAGCTTAAAATTTTCTCGGGCGTAAAGATTTATACAGCTGATGGGCAGAATGACCCCAATGCCTATCTCTATGAAGTTGCACGCAGCCTAGCGGGTGTGACTTACCAAGATTCGGTTTCGCAGAAAAAACTGGCTGATGTCATGGGGAATGCAGCTGCTTTGACTTATCCATCGACATTCGCGGAAACATTTTGCATAGCCGCTGTCGAAGCCTTGGCTAGCGGGGCGGATGTGCTGACGACGCGACTTGGTGCGTTACCGGAAGTTCTAAATGGACTCGGTCAGTTCATGGATATGGCACCATCCTACCGGCAACTCGCGCAGAATTATATCGAATTTGCCAGCGAGGCTTTGGTTGCGATGAAGCGAGATCCAGCGGCGGCCGCAGCACGGCGCCAGGAACGGACGGACTATGTCCGGACCCACTTCACCTGGGCGCGCCGGGCGCAGCAATGGCTGGATCTGGCAGGCCAGCTCAAGAGCCGGAAGGGCTGATCGAAAATGCTTGCCTCATGAGGCGATTGGCATACACTGCTTCCATGGCTCTCGTTCTTCGCCTTATGCTGGTTATTGCCGCTCTGGCTTACGGTGTCATGCCCGTCAGCGGCATGGCAGCACCTGTCGGCATGGTTTCGCCGATGACGATGCAGGGTGCCGAAACACACCAAGGCCATGATGCGATGCCGACTGCATCGCCATTTCACGCAGCAAGTCCATCTGAGCATGTCCACAAGATGGATCGTAACTGTCCCGACCAGCACCAGGCAATGGGGTGTGGCCATTGCGCGGCCTGCGTGAGCCTGCTTGCGGATTTTTCCACTCTTTTGGGCAAGCCAATGGTGGGGGATGCGCCGTTGCCGTCATCTGCTCCTCGGCTGCTGTCGCTTGCCCCTCTGCCCTTGGTGCCGCCGCCCCGTTTCTGATGGATGAAAGAGCCCTGAATCCGGGAAAAGCCGGATTTCGACTGACTTGTCATCATCAGAAAGGGACCGTCATGGTCAAAACCATACTTCTTGCCGCAAGCCTGTTGCTTGCCACCACTGCCGCTTATGCTGAGGACACCATGAAAGGCATGGATCATTCCATGCCCTCGACCACGTTGAACGCGCCATCCAGCAAGGCTTTTACAGCCGCCAACGCCAGGATGCATAAGGCCATGGCCATGCCGATGACCGGCAATGCCGATGTGGATTTCGTGCGCGGAATGATTGCCCACCATCAGGGCGCTATCGACATGGCCAAGGTGGAGTTGCAATATGGCAAGGACGAAAAGATCCGCACGCTGGCCGAAGAGATCATCAAGGCGCAGCAGGGCGAAATTGCCATGATGCAGCAATGGCTTGAGATGCACGGTCAATAAACCGCTGCGGCTGTCTCGGGCAACTGATGCGCTTGAGGCAGCCATGCGGCTTGCCTACTGCATAATTCCTTAACTCGGAATCGATTTAGGGAGAAAATTATGCAGCAGATTTAAAGTGTTACAGCGTCCTTTGTGCGTTTTATAAAACGCACGGCGCTGTAGCTTGGAGGAAGAGATGACGCGGGCTCTGACCACCATTGGCCTCGATGCCGACGATACGTTGTGGCAGAACGAGCAATTCTACCGGCTGACGGAAGAGCATTTCCGGTCGCTACTGGCCGATTACGCCGAGCCGTCGATGATTTCGGATCGGCTATTGGAGGCGGAAAAGCGTAATCTGGCCCATTACGGTTTCGGCATCAAAGGTTTTACCCTGTCGATGATTGAGACCGCGCTGGAAATTACCGAGGGAAGGGCGCCCGGCACGGTGATCGGCGAGATTTTGGCGATTGGCCGCGATCTTCTCAGCCATCCCGTGGAAACGCTGCCCGGCGTGCGCGATGTGCTGGAAGCCTTGGCGGGGCGATATTTCCTGGTGATGATTACCAAGGGCGACCTGTTCGACCAGGAGCGCAAGCTGGCGCAATCGGGGCTTGGCGACTTTTTCGACGCGGTTGAAATCGTCTCCGATAAAAACGCCACTACCTATCGGCGGCTTTTTTCAAAGCACGGCGATGAGCCGGAACGCGCGATGATGGTCGGCAATTCACTGAAATCCGACATCGTCCCAGCGCTGGCGGTCGGTGCCTGGGGTGTGTTCGTGCCGCATGAACTGACCTGGGTTTTTGAGCATGTGGAAAAGCCTGTCGATGCACCGCGCTTTCGAGAATTACCTGAGATCAGCGCCTTGCCGGAACTTGTTGCCTCAATTGGCTGAAGGTTGGCTCGGTCTTACAAATCCGGCCTTCAACTGCTCCACAGTCTCCCGGCAGACGCAGCCTTCCAGGTGATCATTAACCAGTCCCATCGCCTGCATGAAGGCATAGACGGTGGTAGGGCCGACAAAACTCCAGCCGCGCTTCTTCAATTCCTTCGACAACCGGATTGAGGTGGGCGAGGTGGGATTGGCGCGCAGCGTCGCATAATCCATTTTTGCCGGGCGTTCTTCGGGACCAGGCTCAAAACGCCAGAAATAAGCGGCGAGGGAGCCGAACTCTGCCTGCAATTCCAAGGCCCGCCGGGCATTGTTGATGGTGGAAACGATCTTGCCGCGATGGCGTACGATGCCGGTATCGGCAAGGCAACGGGCTATGTCCGCATCATCGAATAGTGCCACTTTTGCAAAGTCGAAACCGGCAAAGGCGGCGCGAAAATTCTCCCGCTTGCGCAGAATGGTTAGCCAGGACAGGCCGGATTGAAAGCCTTCCAGGCAGATTTTCTCAAACAGGCGGTGGTCGTCGGTAACAGGGCGGCCCCATTCCTCGTCATGATAGCGACGGTAATCGGCAAGTCCCCCGTGCCACGAACAGCGCCATACGCCAGCGTCATCTGCAATCAATCCCGCACTATCCATTCCCGCTCCCCTTGTTCGATTTTTTGTTTACTCTTTGTTCACTGTATTTTCAAACGAAATACTAACCCTGACAAAAGCTTTCCTGCTTGGCGGCAATTTGAATGAATGCGTGTTTACCTTTTCCACAAGTGGCGGTGGCAGGTTGATCCCAACGGACTGTGGGTCCTGATCGTTTTAAAAAATGGGTTTAGCCGATGCTGTCACCGCGTTTTCTCCTGAAAGCCTGTTTTGCCTTGTCAGTGACACTCACCTGGCCCGCTATAGTCGGGCAAGCTGTGGCGCAGGATCGCTATCAAACCCGGCCACCGGTTGTCGTCAGTCCGGACCTTGCAGCGCCATGGCTATTGCAATTGGGTGTGCGGGTCGAGCCACCAGCCGTTAATCCGAGCAGGCCTTCTGTCGCCCAGCCCGTTTACTATCGCCCGGTGACCAAGCCGGTTCCGCAACAATACCGCCAACCTGCCGCTTCCGCCGCACCGCTGCGGCCTGCGCTTCAACAAGCGACGGCCATGCCCGCGCCCAGACAGATGTCATCGACGCCCGCACAATTCCTGCCGCAGGTTGTCGCTTACCAGACCAGAGAAAAGCCGGGCACGCTGGTGATCGACACGAATAATCGCTTTCTATATCTGGTGATGGACGGAGGAATGGCCCGCCGCTATGGCGTCGGCGTCGGCAAGCCCGGTTTTGAATGGGCGGGCGAGCACAAGGTGACCCGCAAGACAGAGTGGCCGGAATGGATTCCGCCGCAGGAAATGATCGCGCGCGAAGCTGCCAAGGGCCATTATCTGCCAGCCCGTATGCAGGGTGGGCCGGAAAATCCATTGGGAGCACGGGCGCTTTATCTTGGCTCGACCCTCTACCGTATTCACGGGACCAACGCGCCATGGACAATCGGCTATGGCGTGTCTTCAGGCTGCATCCGCATGCGCAATCAGGATGTAACCGATCTCTATGGCCGCGTACCCGTGGGTACGAAAGTCATCGTGATGTGACCAGAGGCAGGCTGCTGAGTTTACGTCACACTCTTGTCACTTTTTTGACAAAATCGACCGGAGACGGCTTGCAACATTGCTAAGCTTGGATAGTTTTACTCGAACTGTTTGGAGAGGGAAATTGCCTATGCGGATGAGGGGAACGGGTGTGGCGATGGCCGCGTTGATGATGGCAGCACTGGCCTTGCCAGCTTCAGGCGCGGCAGCAGCACCGAGAGCGGACGATCCGGCCAACTCGACGGCCAGCAGCGTTGTAACACCGCAGATGATGAAGCGGGAAGTTCCCGACAAGTTCAAGCGGCGGCTGGTGCGGCTCAGAACCGATGAGGCGCCGGGTACTGTTATCATCGATACCAATAACAAGTTCCTCTATCTCGTCGAGGGCAATAACCGGGCGATCCGCTACGGCGTCGGCGTCGGGCGCGAGGGTTTCGGCTGGTCGGGTGTCGTCAATATCGGTCGCAAGGTGGAATGGCCAAGCTGGCGTCCGCCGGAAGAAATGCGTGTGCGTGAAGCGCGTCGCGGTCATATCCTGCCCGTCGTACAGGAAGGAGGGCCTGATAATCCGCTCGGTGCGCGCGCCATGTATCTCTACAAGGGCAATCGCGATACAATTTTTCGCATCCATGGCACCAATCAGCCATGGTCGATCGGGCTGAACCTGTCCTCGGGTTGTATCCGTATGAACAACAAGGATGTCGAGGATCTCTATGCCCGCGCCGAAATCGGCAGCAAGGTTATCGTGGTAGGTCCTGGAAATAAGCAGGGCGAAGTGAGTTTCGATGACCGTGGTATCGACCTGTTGCGGACGATCTTCGGCGGCTGATGCCGGGTTTTCGCTGTCGAGAAATTTCGAATATCTCACATGCATCAAAGGCTTGAGATATTCGAAAGCGAAATTAGAAGAGTCGTGTTCAATGACTCTTCTTATAATATGCAATTTGACGACGACTTGCTTGGTGCAGCCAGGCTAAGCTGATCCCGCGCCTTGCAAAACCAAACAAGAATTCGGCCATCTACTTACCTTGCTATAAAACTGCAATTACAGTGAGATGCCAGCGCGGCGAGCGGCACCGACTGCGGCGGTGCGGGTAGTGACCTTGAGCTTTGCGAAAATATTGCGCAGATGAAATTTGATCGTGTTGTCGCTCAAGGCCAGTTTACGACCGATTTCCTTATTGCTGAAGCCCTGGCTGAGCAGCGCCATGACAGCAAGCTCCCTGTCTGTCAGCGCGGATGACGAGAGACCATGAAGCGGCACGTCTTCGCTGATCTCCGGCGCCACCTTTCCTTCCGGTAGCAGGGCTTGCAGCCGTTGACGCAGAACTGCCGACATCGGGCTTTCCTCGGCAATTGCCCTGAGATCGCCCAGGAAATCGTCGCCTTCAATCCAGATCATGGCCCGAAAATCTTCCATCGGAAAGGTCAACAGCAGATCTTCCAGGCGGGCCGCAACGATCTCGCGTTTTTCCTCGGCAATCAACAGACGCATGTCGAGAAGCGCCAGTTCCACGCTGCGAAGATCGTGGATTTTCGTTGGTTGCTGGCTGATCAGGATGGAAAGCGCTTGTCTGGAGCGCTCGAGATCGCCGCGAACCAAATGGATGCGTGCCCAAAGCAGAGCCGGCGTCAATCCACGCAAATGGATCGCCAGACTATTATCCGGCACCGAGGTGATGTCTTCCATGCCAAAGCCATGGGCCTTTGCGTAGCGAATCGCCTGCTCGACATCACCGCTTTCCAACAGGAGCAACACCCGGGCGCCGTCGATCAGCCGGATCAACCGATGAAAACCACGCCGCTTGGCCGCCGACCGTGTCCGGTCCGCCAGTGCATGGGCTGCTGTCATGTCGCCTTCTAGGCGGAAGATCATCTGCTGGGCGGTAAACCCAGCGGCCAGAAGATCGAACCAGGCATCATGGCGTTCCAGATGCGGCAAGGCCCAGCGCAGACAAGCACCGGCGGCCTCCAGATCGCCACGCATGACCAGCAATTCTGCCTTGAGCACCTGTCCCAAGGCGTCGAGATCGGTGCCCTTGCCAATGCAGGCCTGCACTTCATCGATCAATTGCTGATAATACTCCTCGGCGCCGGAGCAATCGCCACTGAAAAAAGCAGCCTGGCCGATATGGGTGTACAGATGTACCGCGCCGAAATCAGCACCGCCGTCACGGAACGTCTGAACCGCGAGATGGCCGTAATGCAAGGCCCGATCCATGTCGCTGCGGTCGAGAAAATTATAAGACAGCATATTCAACACCATGGCGCGGTGTACGAGTTCGGTGCTGGCAATGTCTGTCAGATCGTTTTCCAATGCGGCCAAGTCTTCGGCGCAGGCAGGGCGGTCGAAATACAGCCCCAGCAGGACACGGACCACTCGCAGATCACTGGTAAACGTATCCGGAGCAGCCGTGTCGGCTCTCTCCGCAATACCGAGATAATGGTTGGCGGCATCAAGATGCCCGGCTTTGGCACTGACCACCGACAGGCCAAGCGTGGTCAGTGGAAAACAGGTGAGATCAATGGCCGAAACATTGGCCATGATGGAGTTGAACACGCTGGCACCCCCTCGGCTGGTCGTATAGACCCGCCGCCAGCCGCCGCTGGTCTCGACGATTTCCGCAGCCAGATTGGCATTGCCACTCATCAGCGCATGGCGCACGGCAGCATCGAAATCGCCGGTCGATTGGAACCAGCGCGCCGCCCGTTCCAGAACATCCTGGACTTGATAGCCACGTCGAGCGGCCTCTTCCTTCAGGAAGGCATTGAAAACCGGGTGATAGCGGATCCAGCCTCCTCCGCCTGCGAGCATAGCGATTGGCAGGGCATGATCTCCCAACTTGCCAAGCAAGTCGGCGCTATGGGCATCGGCGAAGACGGCCTCAACCAGATCGCGGTTGACGGTGGGGAAAGGCGCCGTCTTTAAAAGCAGTTCCTGCACATCTTCAGGCAGGTTGGCAAAGACCTGCTCCGACAAATAGCTACCCATTTCGGCGTTGCCGCCGTCGAAGGTGGTGAACAGCGTGCCGCCATCGACATTTTCGGCAATCAGCAACCGGATCATCTGCAAGGCAACCGCCCAGCCTTCCGTCCTTTTATTGAGCCCAGCCACTTGCGCCCGGCTCAAGCTGGCAGTCTGTCCGGCAAAAAACTCCTCAGCTTCCTGGTCGGAAAACCCCAGTTCGGCAATATTGACCTGGCGGAATTCGCCTTTCAACCGCAGGGCGGACACCGGAAAGCGCGGTGGCGTGCGCGAAATCAGCACCAGTTTCAGGTGATTCAGCGTCTGGTCGCCCAACAGCCGCGCGACGATTGCTTCGGTCGCATCCGTCTGGGCGAAGTGATAGTCATCCAGAAACAGGATGACCGGCTCGGTGATCTTGCGCAACCGCGTGGATAACAAGGCCAGAAGCGAGGCGACGGTCATGCTGGAGTCGACACCCGTGCCTTCTTCCAGACGCAGGGCATTGACGGCTTCCAGCAGCAGCAGCAGGAACTGTGTCTGGTCGCTATATTCCTGATCCAGCGCAAGCCAGGACAGGCTGTAGCCTTCGGCGCGCAGGGTATCGAACCATTGCGCAGCCAGGGATGTCTTGCCATAGCCAGCCGGCGCAATGATGGTGGTCACCCGTTTCAATCCGCCAGCGGAAAGATGCGACAGGATTGCCCTGCGCTTGATCGCGCTCTGGGTACTGATCGGGGGCTGAAATCGCAGAGTGAAGTTCATGAAGAAAACGTGCTATGTCGCATCCGCTTTGGCAAGCCTGTTCTGATGTAATCGAAAGATTACAAACATATCAACCGGTAAAAAATTATATTAACCAAGCAAAACCCATGTAATTTTTAGGGTATTATTGCAAAAGCTAAATTATAACGCAGCCTCATCTTTCGCAAGCCTGATGCCGGTATGAACCAGACCCGGCGTCAGGCAAAAGCGTCCTTCGATCACTGTTCCCGCCGGAAATTCCACATGGAGGCGTGACAGCAATTCGGCGGTAAACAGACCATCCCGATCCGGATCGATCCGGATCAGCGCGTCTTCGAACCAGAACATTTTTTCAACCAATGGATAAAGACATTTGAACAGGCTCTCCTTGGCAGAGAACACCAGGGTGGTATGAAGTTCCGGCAAAAGAGAGCTGCTGGCCCCAAACCTGTCTTCCGGACCGCAGATCCGCTCTCGGACATTGCCCATGACCTGCGCTGTCATAATCTGTTCTGTGTCCATGCCAAGGCTGCGAACTCGAGCCGCATCGGCAACGGCTGCCGCAGCAAATCCGTGCGTATGGGTGATCGAGCCGACCAGCCCTGGGGGCCAGACCGGTTCGCCACGCGGTCCAGATGTAACGGGTGCCGCAGGCTGGCCGGTTTGCGCCGCAATCGCCTCCATGGCGCAGAACCGTCCGCCCACATATTCCGCCTTGCGCTTGGCGACCGCCTTTCCCATGCTTTCCGGCAGGGGCACGCCAAGTTCAATCGCCGCTTCGGGCGTAAAATCATTGTGACGGAAGCAAACAGCGCGATGCGAGATGAAGGCCTCGAAAAGCGGAGGCACAGGGCATGAGGAGTATATTTCCACCTGATTATTGGCCCGCTGGCTCATGAAAAACCCTTGAATACGTCTTGAATTGAAAGAAATGCAGATCAACCCACCGGCAAGCCTCGCTTACAGCGGTTGTTGCAACAAATACTCTTCGGCCTCTTCGCGTGACATGGCAAGCACGCGTTGCACCAGATCGAAGCCAAAGCCATTGCGTGCCATGCCCGACATTTCCTTCATTCTCTGCCGTTCATCGCCGTCGCTGCGGCGAAAGGGGCCATAGCCGCGCTTTCTGGCAAATCGAATGGCCGCGGGCAGGTCGTCCATATCCTCTAGCGCTGCCCTCACCACGTCCTTCTCGATACCCTTGCGCGCCAGGGTCTGGGCGATAGCACGTCTGGATTTGCCGCTGCGCGCCGCCGATTGCGACTTGATCTGCGCATACGCATCATCGTCCAGCGCCAGCATCTGGCGGCCAAAGCGCACGGCTTCGGCGGCCAGCGCCTCCACCGTCTCCGGCTCGATGCCCTCATATTTCTGTCGTGCCTTGCGGGAGACGGCATCGCGCAATTCCCGCTCGCTCATCATCCGTCGGCCAAGGCGATAGGCGGCAGAGTTGCGCGCCCAGGCTATCATCCGCGGTTTCGGCTGCAAAGGGTCAGGTTGGGCCTCGCTGTCGAACAGGATTTGCGTCTCGCCTGTCATCTCGCTCGTCGTTCCAATGCTGGCCATGCCTCTATTGTTCGTCCCATGATGGACGCTATATCACTTTGTCATGGAAGACGACAGGACCGCCGAGAGCGTGTCCTCAAGCCAATGTGAATTCTGGAATGAAAGACATCATGACACATCAACAAAACCTTCAAGTTCAGCTTGCGTCCCGCCCAACCGGCGCTCCAGCGGCCGATAATTTTCGGCTGGAAACAGGCTCTGTGGGCGAACCCACTAACGGCGAGGTTCAGCTGCAAATCCTCTATCTATCTCTTGATCCCTATATGCGCGGACGCATGAGCGCTGCAAAATCCTATGCCAAGCCGGTTGAGATTGGCGCTGTGATGGAGGGCGGCACAGTCGCCCGCGTGCTCCGCTCAAGACACAATGATTTTCAAGAGGGAGATATCGTTCTCTCTCATTCCGGCTGGCAAAGCTATGCGATTGCCAAAGGTGAGACGTTGCGCAAGATCGATCCGTCGGCAGCCCCGATCAGTACCGCGCTCGGCGTGCTGGGCATGCCCGGCTTTACCGCCTATGCGGGATTGCTGACCATCGGCAAGCCAAAGCCCGGCGAAACGGTCGTGGTGGCCGCGGCCAGCGGCGCGGTTGGCTCTGCGGTCGGTCAGATTGCCCGCCTCAAAGGTGCGCGCGCGGTTGGCATTGCTGGCGGGGCTGACAAATGCGCTTTTATCAAAAACGAACTCGGTTTCGATGCGGTCGTTGATCACCGCTCTCCTGACTTTGCCCAGGAGCTGGCACAGGCCTGCCCTGATGGCATCGACGTTTATTTCGAAAATGTCGGTGGTGATGTCTGGAAAGCGGTGTTCCCGCTGCTCAATAGCTTTGCACGTGTGCCGGTCTGCGGTCTGATCGCCCAATATAACCAGTCCGTGGAGGATGCGTCCGGCCCGGACCGTCTGCCGATGACCATGCGCGATATTCTAACCAAGAGCCTGACCGTGCGGGGTTTCATCCAACGCGAATTTGTTGATCAGTTTCCGCAATTCCAGCGGGAGGCGGCAGGCTGGATTGCCGATGGATTGCTGCGCTACCGGGAAGACATTGTCGATGGGTTGGAAAACGCCCCTCAAGCCTTTATCGGCCTGTTGGAGGGCAAGAATTTCGGCAAATTGCTGGTGCGCGTCTCCGAATAAGAGTCATCATCTTCCGGCGGCAAAATCCGCAAGCTTGTCGCCGGAAAGCCGGTAGCGGATCCATTCGGTTTGCGGCTCTGCACCAACAGCATCATAGAGCCGGATGGCTGGCTCGTTCCAATCCAGCACGCTCCATTCGAACCGGCCACAGCCGGTATCGACAGCAAGCTTTGCCAGATAGCGCAGCATGGCCCGCCCAGCGCCGCCGCCGCGATGGGCTGGATCGATGTAGAGATCTTCGAGATAGAGTCCCTTGCGGGCCTGCCAGGTTGAGTAATTATAGAACCAGATCGCGTGACCAACAGGGGTCCCCTGCTTTTCCAAGACTACGGCAAAGGCAATGGCTCCGTCACCAAACAACGATTGATGCAGGCTTTCTGCTGTAGCCTTCACTTCGTGTTCGGCTTTTTCGAAAATCGCCAGATCGGTGATGAAGCGAAGGATAACGGGCACGTCGTCTGGACGCGCTTTGCGGATGGAGAAATCCATATAGGAACCTCAAAAGAAAAGCAGGCCATTTCGGGCCTGCTTGATATTTAGCTGAAAACACAAAGGCTTGGAAAGACCAGAGCTTATTGGAAAGGCATCCACCAGGATTTATTGGAATTGGACATTTCCGCTTCCTTCTGGCGACGCTTTTCCTTCTTGGCTTCCGGTTCACCCAGATCGTCCAACTTGGCCTGGTCAACTTCACGGTAGGAAGCTGGCGGATCGGACAGAACCCGGCGCTGGTCGATATAGGCGCCCTTCTGAAGCTTGCGGGCGTCGCGGAAGGCCTGCCATTTCTGGGTTTCAGTCATCGTCCCGTTGGTGCCGTTGCCTTCGAGAAGCGGCGAACGATAGCTTTGGTTGCCACGGTTGGCATCGGCTTCGGCCACAAGCCTTGTGCGGGTGTCCTCGGGGCTTTCGACCCACTCGGGATTATCCTTGCTGGCCAGGGATTGCTGCGGCTGCACCAGCTGCGCGGTCTCACCCTTGGGTGGCAGGACGAGGTCCGGGCGCGGGTTATATGCCGTGACTGTCGTTTTCTTCTTGCTACCGATAGAGGCGGCAGAGCCAACATCTTCCACCAATTGTTCCATAGACGTTTTATCTGTGCCATAGGTCGGGCTGCTGGTGCAGCTGCTCAAGGCAGAGCAGGCAGCAAACATGCCAACAAGAACCATCCGTGCCTTAACCATTAATACCTTCCAGCCTTTTTCATGTCCCGGATACAAAGCTCCGTCAGTCGTCGTGAACATCTCTCCATTCAGCCTCATGCTGAACCAACGGATATTCGCATCGCTGTCGCGTATGGCTTCAGATCGGAACCTCCCGCGCGCCTTATACAGCAAGCTTAGGAGAACATCAAATCGACCATACCGGCACCATCCTGAATAATTATCAGGCGGCATCTTCCCGCCTGATAGAAAATTCCGGCCAATTTCAGGCAGCTTCTACCGGATGATCCTAAAAAGCGCAAATCATCCGGTAAATATTCATCTGTCAGCCAAGTGTCAGTTCGCGCAAGGCCGCCGCATCCCGTGCCGAAACATCGGGATAACAAGGGTCGGAGCCGACATCGTCGGTGATACGCCAGGAGCGGGCGCATTTGCGGCCCTCCGCCAGTTTCGGTTCGACGCAGACCGTACCCACATCTGATAACCGGAAGGCATCAGACGGACCTTCGCCCGCCACCACCGAAATGGCCGAGGTGATGCAGATTTCAGCGAAATCTTGACCCTCAAGGGCGGCCAGCAGATCGGCATCAGCAATATGTACGACGGGAGCCGCTTCCAGCGAGGAGCCGATGCGCTTGTCCTTGCGCTCCACTTCCAGCGCGCCGGTCACGACGGAGCGCACCTTGCGGATCTTTGCCCATTTGCCGTCCAGCACCTGGTTCAGCCACTGCGCCGGGATCGGCGGGAACTGTTCCAGATGCACGGAAACCGCATCCGGCTTGCGCGACAGCCAGGCTTCCTCTGTGGTGAAGGGCAGCATTGGCGCCAGCCACAGCACCATGCAGTCGAACAGCTTGCGGATCACGAACAGGGACGCACGGCGGCGCGGCGAAGACGGCGCGTCGCAATAGAGCGCATCCTTACGGATATCGAAGTAGAAGGCCGACAGCTCGACATTGGCAAAATCGGTCAGCGCACGGGTGATCTTCTTGAACTCGAAAGCGTCATAGCTGTCGCGCACAAGCACATCCAGCTCGGCCAGCCGATGCAGCATCAGCTTTTCCAGCTCTGGCAAGGCCTCATAGGCAATGTCTTCGCCATGGTCATGCGCCAGCGTGCCGAGCATCCAGCGAACCGTATTGCGGATCTTGCGATAGGCATCGACATTGGTCTGGATGATGGCTTTGCCCAGACGCTGATCTTCCCAGTAATCGGTGTTCATCACCCACAGACGCAGGATATCGGCACCGGACTGGGCCATAACATCCTGAGGCGAAATGGTATTACCGATGGATTTCGACATTTTACGACCATCTTCCGCCATGGTGAAACCATGGGTGATGACGGCATTGTAAGGCGCACGGCCACGAGTGGCGCAGGATTCCAGCAGGGATGAGTGGAACCAGCCGCGATGCTGATCAGAGCCTTCGAGATAGACATCAGCAGGCCATTTCAGGTCCGGACGGTCTTCCAGCGTAAAGGTGTGGGTGCAGCCCGAATCGAACCAGACATCGAGAATGTCGCGCACCTGCGTCCAGCGCTCCTGATCATTCACGCCTTCGAGGAAGCGTTCCTTGGCACCGTCAGCAAACCATGCATCCGCGCCCTCAACCTCAAAGGCTTCCAGAATGCGGGCATTGACGGTCTCGTTTTGCAAGACTTCGCCTGCCTCATCGGCAAACACGCAGATGGGAACGCCCCATGCGCGTTGGCGCGACAGAACCCAATCCGGGCGACCTTCAATCATGGCGCGCAGGCGGTTCTGGCCAGCGGCGGGTACGAAACGGGTATCGTCAATGGCACCAAGGGCGCGTGAGCGCAGCGTGGTGCCATCGCCCAATTCCTTATCCATATAGACAAACCATTGCGGCGTGTTGCGGAAAATCACCGGCTTCTTGGAGCGCCATGAATGCGGATAATCATGCTTGATCCGGCCACGGGCAAACAGGTTGTTGGCAACGATCAGTGCCTTGATGACACGCTCGTTGGCATCACCCTTTTTGCCGTTGTCGTCCATCACGCGGGCAGCGCCACCTTCGGCCGATGGGCCAAAGCCGGGGGCGTCTTCGGTGTAGAAGCCTGCGTCATCGACGGTGAAGGGGATTTTGGACGAGATGCCACGGGCTTCCAAGTCGCGGGCAGCAGACATCCATGCATCAAAGTCTTCACGTCCGTGACTTGGAGCGGTGTGGACGAAGCCAGTACCAGCGTCATCGGTGACGTGATCGCCGTCGATGAGGGGGACTTTGAAATCGTAACCAAGATCGACCAATGGATGGGCGCAGACGATGGCTCCCAGTTCGTCACCGGAAACATCACGACGCAGTTCAAGCGTGATCTTGGCCTTGGTTGCGCAATCCTGCGCCAAACGCTTGGCGAAGATCAGCTTTTCACCCGGTTGCGGGCCGAAATCATTGGTCGCCTCGGTGACTTCATAGAGACCGTATTCGATCTTGGACGAGAATGAGATGGCGCGGTTTCCGGGGATAGTCCAAGGCGTGGTGGTCCAGATGACAACGGAGTTTCCCTGAAGATCAGCGCCACCCTCAACCACAGGAAACTTCACCCAGATCGTATCACTTTCGACCTCATGATACTCCACCTCGGCCTCGGCCAAGGCGGTGCGTTCCACCACCGACCACATGATCGGCTTGGAGCCACGATAAAGCTGGCCGCTCTTGGCGATTTTCAACAATTCGCCAGCGATGCGGGCTTCCGAATGGAAATTCATCGTGGTGTAGGGATTTTCAAAATCGCCCTCGATGCCGAGACGCTTGAACTCTTCCGACTGCACCTTGATCCAACCGGAGGCAAAATCACGGCATTCCTGACGGAATTCGTTGATCGGAACCTCGTTCTTGTCCTTGCCTTTTTCGCGGTATTTTTCCTCGATCTTCCATTCAATTGGCAGGCCGTGGCAATCCCAGCCGGGGACATAATTGGCATCATAGCCGCGCATCTGGAACGAGCGGGTGATGACGTCTTTCAGGATCTTGTTCAGCGCGTGGCCGATGTGGATATTGCCGTTGGCGTAAGGAGGGCCATCGTGCAGCACGAATTTTTCGCGGCCAGCCGAGGAGGCGCGGAGTTTCTTATAAAGCCCCATCTGCTGCCAGCGGGCAACGATTTCCGGCTCTTTTTGCGGCAATCCGGCGCGCATCGGAAACTCCGTCTGCGGCAGGGCCAGCGTGGCGGAATAGTCTTTTTTATCAGTGGTCTCGGTCATGATCTAGCCATAGATGAGAGGCGGCAAGAGTGCGCCTGAAAGAAGAGAAAGTCGGTGACGGGGCGTGGAAGAACACACGCCGAAAACCCGGACCCTCCGGCTGCTCCTAGAGCGCGCGGAAGGCCGGGCCAATAATTCGCCCGATACTACGGAAAGCTATGGTCAACCCGACTGTTCTCATGATGGCGTTTGTTTAAGCGGTTTCACACCGAAAGAGAAGAGGGAAAGAGACGAGGGAAAACAACAAAGCCTTGCGACCTCTATGATGTTTTTAAGGGGCAGCCTCCCTTTCTTCGTCATGCTCGGCCTCGTGCCGAGTATCTAACCCCATTGGCCACGGACGATTGTCAACTTACGTCAGCGCAACATCATGCCACGGCAGACCCTCGGGACAAGCCCGAGGGTGACGGCCCCGAGGATGACGGCACCGTCAAACGAAGCACCACCAGCGAGTCGGTAGAAGCCGCCGCGCTGGTTGACAATCTCACGCCCGCGCCGGTACCTTGGCTGGGGTGACAAGGTTGACCAGCACCGCCACGACAATATTGGCCAGCAGCGCCAGAATGCCGGTATAGACGGTGAACTGCGTGTCCCCGAAGCTCAGCGTATGCAGCGGCTTCAAGCCATTCAGCCAGACCAGCCAGGTGCCGCCGACAAAGCCGACCACCCAGCCCGCCAGCAGGCCGGGAACCCGGAACCAGTTGGAAAACAGCCCGAAGATCAACGCTGGCAAGGTCTGCAAGATCCAGACGCCGCCCAGAAGTTGAAGATCCAGCGCAAACTGGGTCGGCAGGAAGACGATGACCAGCAGCGCTCCGACCTTGACCACCAGCGAAGTGATTTTTGCCACCTGCGCTTCGCCTGCGTGCGACACATCCGGGTTGACATAGGCCTTCCAGAAATTGCGGGTGAAGAGATTGGCGGCACCAATGCTCATCACCGCTGCTGGCACCAGAGCGCCAATGGCGATGGCAGCAAAGGCAAAGCCCGCAAACCAGCTTGGAAACAGCGTCTGGAACAGCATCGGCACAATGTCATTCGGGGTGGCCGGTTTCAGGCCTGCGGCATGGCCCATATAGCCGAGCAGCGCCAAAAGCCCCAATAGCAGCGTATAGGCGGGCAGCAGCATGGCATTCTTGCGGATGGTATTGGCACCGTTGGAGGCAAAAATGCCCGTCAGCGTGTGCGGATACATGAAGGCCGCCAGCGCCGAACCGAAGGCCAGCGTCGCATAGGCCACATATTGATTGCCGCCCAGCAAAAGACCGCCGGAACCCTTGGTCTGGAAGGCAGCATCGGCGCTGGCGAACACGTTGGCATAGCCGCCAAGCTTCATCGGGATCGCGGCGACAGCAACAATCACCACGATATAGATCATGATGTCCTTGACGAACGCAATCAGCGCCGGAGCGCGCAAGCCTGCGGAATAGGTGTAGAGCGCCAGAATGATAAAGGACACCATCAGTGGCACTTCGCCATGCAGGCCAAGCGCTTTCAGCACGGCGGCCATGCCGACCAGCTGAAGGGCGATATAGGGCATGGTGGCAATCACCCCTGTCAGCGCTACCACCAGTTCCAAAGCACGAGAGCCGTATTGGCCATGCACGACATCGCCTGCCGTCACATAGCCGTGCTCCTTTGCACGCCGCCACAAAACCGGCATGACCAGAAACACAAAGGGATAGACAATGATCGTGTAGGGCAGCGCGAAGAACCCATAGGCGCCAACCGCATAGACCAGCGCCGGAACGGCAATGACCGTATAGGCGGTATAGAAATCGCCACCCACCAGAAACCACGTGATCCAGGTGCCGAATTTGCGCCCGCCAAGCCCCCATTCATCGATATGGGCCATGGTCTCCGGCTTGCGCCAGCGCGAGGCGACAAAGCCCATGACGGTGACAAGTGCAAAGAAGAAGATGAAGACGGCAAGCGCCGTGGGATCGATCTCAGTCATCATGGGGCATGCTCCTGTAGGCGATGTAAATCAGGAGCGATGTCAGAGGCACCCACATCAACTGATACCAGTAGAAAAATGGAAAGCCGAACAGCGACGGCTCACGAATATTATAAAATGGAACCCATAACAGGCCAATATACGGAATAACCAGCAGCCAGCAGGCCGCTGTCCAAATACGTTTTTGCATGAAACCCTCTCCCGCAAAAGCAGAGGCGCAACTGCATTGCGCGCCTCAACGTATCTCCGATCATTTCCGATTCATCGCTGGGCTGCAACCGGCAAATGCCCGGCATTCAGGCTGTAAAAAACCGAAGCCTTTAGTTGAAGGGCTGACAATGGCGTCAAAAGGCTATTTTTCGATCCAGTTCGCCAAGGGGCTTCACGCCCGCCAGCAACGCCCTGGCCTCCTCAGCATCCTGCCTGATCTGGGCGACCAGCGGATCCAGGCCCTCAAATTTCCACTCGTCACGCAGATGACCGAAGAAGGACACGCCACAGGTTTCCCCATAAAGATCGCCAGAGAAATCGAAGACGAAGGTTTCAAGCAGCGCCGCACCGTTGTCCGTTACCGTCGGGCGATAACCGAAACTGGAAACGCCATCGTGTATCGAACCGTCGGCCCGGCGCAGTCGCACGGCATAAATGCCGGGTCGCAAGGTGGTTTGGGGCGAGAGCGCCATGTTGGCGGTGGGAAAGCCCAGGGTGCGGCCAAGCTGCTGGCCCTTGATAACCTCGGCCTCGACCGTGAAGCGATAGCCGAGCAGGCCAGCCACTTCGCTGACAGCACCCTCTGCCAACAGACCGCGAATACGGGTGGAAGAAACAACCTCGGCATTTTCATCGCGGAAGGCATCGAGAAGTGTGACACCGAAACCGTATTGCGCGCCCATCCCCATCAGGAAGGCCGGGCCGCCTTCGCGCCCTTTGCCGAAATGAAAATCGAAGCCGGTCACCACTTGAGCAGCCCCCAGCCAGTCCACCAGCACGGTCTTGACGAAATCCTCGGCGGAACGCTGCGAAAATTCCCGGTCGAATGGATATTCGATCACCGACTGAAACCCCATCGCCTCCAGAAGGCGGGCCTTGAGCGGCGCCGGGGTCAGCCGAAACACCGGGGCCTGTGGGGCGAACACCGCACGGGGATGCGGCTCAAAAGTCAGAACCAGAGCGGGAGCGCCGCGTTGCTGTGCCAGTTCGAGCGCCCGATTAAGCACGGTCTGGTGGCCACGATGCACACCATCGAAATTGCCGATGGCAACAACGCCGCCCTTCAGGCTGTCGGGCAGCGGGGTCTTCTTCTCATTGCGGTGAAAAACGGTCATTGCACTTTTCCGTCAGGCCAAGCGGGGCATCCACCACTTTGGCGTCGCGGCTTCTCGCTCCAGGTAAGCGTTCAGCATCGTCTCGTCTGTCTTGCCGTTATTGGTATATTCGGCTGCATGGATACCGCCGCTCACATAGAGAAGGTCAAGGCCGAAGCTGAGCGCGCCCCTCACGTCGGTTGGCATACCGTCACCGATGGCGATGATGCGGCTGCGGTCAATCTCAGTGCCGCGTATTTCCTGTGCTTTTGCCAGGGCCGCCTCATAAATCGGATTGTGCGGCTTGCCAGCATAGCGGGTTTCACCACCCATTTCAGCGTATATCGCTGCCAGAGCGCCGGCGCAGGGGACGAGCTTGTGGCCACGCTCCACGATCAGATCGGGATTGGCAACAATCATCGGAAGTTTGCGCTGGTTCAAGCCTTCAAGCATCCCGCGATAGTCTTCCGGCTGCTCCTCTTCGTCATTGAACAATCCCGTGCAAATAATGGCGTCGGCCTCGTCCGCCGGAACCAGTTCAACATCGAGCCCCTCAAACAGCGACAGATCCTGGCTCTGGCCGATCAGAAAAGCGCGGCGTGGGGCTTTTTCAATCAGTTTTCGCGTCACGTCCCCGGAAGAGACGATAGCGTCATAGGCCGTTTCTGGGACGCCAATTTGATCCAGCATTACCTTCACACGGTCAGATGGCCGTGAAGCATTTGTAATCAGCACGACGGAAACGCCATCGGCACGAGCTTGCGATAGGGCCTCTCCTGCCGCCGGGAAGGCATCAATTCCATTATGCAAAACGCCCCAGACATCCGAGAGGATGACGTCGTAACCCTGGGTGATTTCATTGAGCGTATCGATGCGTTTTGCCATGGAATCCATTGCCTGCTGAAAGAACTGGCCTGACATGGCAAAGCTGCGCCGCAATTGCAAGAGATTTGCCGGAACATCAGGGTTTTCAGCTCCGTTCTGACGCTGATCACACGGCTTCAAGATTCCACAGCAATCCAGCCACAGCAGCCAGACCCAGCACGATTACCATGTTGATCTTCAAACGCATCAGCAGAAGCGCCGAGCCTGCAAACAGAAACAGCGATGGGATATCGAGCGAAGCAAGATGCGGCCACCAAAGGCCTGGAGCACGCTCGCCCGGCCATAAGGTGCTGAAGGCAATTCGATCCACTTTTGTAAACAGCACATGCAGCCCGAACCAGACGGCGAGATTTCCGATCACCCCGACCACGGCAGCGGTAATGGCCGAAAGCGCTCCATCCGCCAGCCTATTGCCGCGCAAACGCTCGATCAACGGAGCACCAGCAAAAATGAAGACGAAGCTTGGCACGAAGGTTGCCCAGGCCGTCAGCAATGCCCCGGCCATGCCTGAGATCAACGGCATTACACTATCGGCATCACGAAACGCCGCCAGGAAACCGACGAAGGAGAGGACCAGGACCAGCGGTCCCGGTGTGGTTTCGGCCAGCGCCAGCCCATCGACCATCTCGCCGGGGCGCAGCCATTGATAATGTTCCACTGCCACCTGCGCCACATAGGCCAGCACGGCATAGGCCCCACCGAATGTGACAAGCGCCATGCGGGCGAAAAACAGGAAAATCTCGGTGAGCCTCCCGCTATCAAACAGCACCAGCAGGGCCAGCGGCGCCAGCCACAGACCTGCCCAGCCGAGAAGGGACAGCGCCATATGCCACCAATTCAGCGGTATTTTCACTGGGGCAGGCCCGGATGTTGGGACAGGCTGCCCATAGGCGCGGATCAGCCCGGCCAAGGCCGCCAGCAGGACGACGACAGGAAAGGGTAATGCCAGACAAAACAGCGCAAGAAAGGCCACTGCTGCGACAAGCCGGTGAAAGGTTGATTTCAGCGCCCGAGTGCCGATGCGGAGCAGCGCTTGCAGGACGATCGCCAGCACCGCAGCCTTCAACCCGAAAAACAGACCCGAAACCCAGACAATATCGTGGTAGAGCGCATAGGCCGCCGAAAGACCGATCATCACCGCCAGGCCGGGCAAGACGAAAAGCAATCCGGCAATCAGTCCGCCACGAATTCCGCCGTTTAACCAGCCGATATAGGTGGCGAGCTGTTGAGCCTCTGGCCCCGGCAAAAGCATGCAGTAGTTCAAGGCATGCAGGAAGCGCGCTTCGGAAAGCCAGCGTTTTTCATCGACGACGATGCGATGCATCAGGGCGATCTGTGCGGCAGGACCACCGAAGCTCAAGAGGCCAACGGACCAGAATACGGCACAGATTGTCCCCAATGGCACGACCGGAACATGCTCTTGCCCTTTTGCCATGTCAGAGAGTTCCGTCATGCGCCCGTCGTCCCTTTAAGGCATATATTTTTTGAACGGCCTCCTTGACTCAGTCAGAGGCCGTGCTTATCTCAGGCTCGCTAGCACTCAAACAGACAGAGTGCTAACAATATCCATGCGGGGCCGTTTCGGCCCGCGAATGTCATTTGATCGAGGGATTAGACAATGGCAAGCACCAATTTCCGCCCACTGCACGACCGCGTTGTTGTTAAGCGCGTTGAGTCCGAAGAAAAGACCAAGGGCGGCATTATCATTCCTGACACCGCCAAGGAAAAGCCAGCTGAAGGCGAAATCATCGCTGTCGGCCCAGGCGTTCGCGACGACAAGGGTGCGCTCGTTGCCCTGGACGTCAAGGTTGGCGACCGTGTTCTGTTCGGCAAGTGGTCCGGCACCGAAGTCAAGCTCGACGGCGTTGACCTGCTGATCATGAAGGAAGCCGACATCATGGGCGTCATCGGCTGATTGAGCCGAATACCCCTTCTTCCTTTTAGACAATTCACCAATGGGTTAGACACCCGGGAGTTTGAAAAATGGCTGCTAAAGAAATCAAATTTGGCCGCACTGCGCGCGAAAAGATGCTGCACGGCGTTGATATCCTCGCTGACGCTGTCAAGGTTACGCTCGGCCCCAAGGGTCGTAACGTTATCATCGACAAGTCCTTCGGCGCTCCACGCATCACCAAGGACGGCGTCTCTGTTGCCAAGGAAATCGAACTGGAAGACAAGTTCGAAAACATGGGCGCACAGATGGTTCGGGAAGTTGCTTCCAAGACCAACGACATCGCAGGCGACGGCACCACCACTGCTACCGTTCTGGCCCAGGCTATCGTGCGCGAAGGCAACAAGGCTGTTGCTGCCGGCATGAACCCAATGGACCTGAAGCGCGGCATCGATCTGGCTGTTGCTGAAGTTGTGAAGGACCTTCAGGCTAAGGCCAAGAAGATCTCCACCTCTGAAGAAGTTGCTCAGGTTGGTACGATCTCTGCAAACGGCGACACCCAGGTCGGCAAAGACATTGCTGAAGCCATGCAGAAGGTTGGCAACGAAGGTGTTATCACCGTCGAAGAAGCCAAGACCGCTGAAACCGAACTTGAAGTCGTTGAAGGCATGCAGTTCGACCGCGGCTACCTGTCGCCTTACTTCGTCACCAACCCTGAAAAGATGGTTGCTGACCTGGAAGACGCCTACGTTCTGCTGCACGAAAAGAAGCTCTCCAATTTGCAGGCTATGCTGCCAGTTCTGGAAGCTGTTGTGCAGACCGGCAAGCCACTCGTCATCATCGCTGAAGACGTTGAAGGCGAAGCTCTTGCAACGCTGGTTGTCAACAAGCTGCGTGGCGGCCTGAAGATTGCTGCTGTCAAGGCTCCTGGCTTCGGCGATCGCCGCAAGGCCATGCTGGAAGACATCGCTATCCTCACCGGTGGTACTGTTATTTCCGAAGATCTCGGCATCAAGCTCGAAACTGTCACCCTCGACATGCTCGGCCGCGCCAAGAAGATTTCCATCACCAAGGAAAACACCACCATCGTTGATGGCGCTGGTCAGAAGTCCGACATTGAAGGCCGCGTTGCCCAGATCAAGGCTCAGATCGAAGAAACCTCTTCCGATTACGACCGCGAAAAGCTTCAGGAACGTCTTGCCAAGCTGGCTGGCGGCGTTGCCGTGATCCGCGTTGGCGGCTCGACGGAAATCGAAGTCAAGGAACGCAAGGACCGCATCGACGACGCTCTGAACGCAACACGCGCTGCTGTTCAGGAAGGCATCGTTCCTGGCGGCGGTACAGCTCTGCTGCGCTCCTCTACCAAGATCACCGTTAAGGGTGTAAACGACGACCAGGAAGCTGGCATCAACATCGTTCGCCGCGCTCTGCAGTCTCTGGTTCGCCAGATTGCAACAAACGCAGGCGACGAAGCTTCCATCATCGTTGGCAAGATCCTCGACAAGGACAACGACAACTACGGCTACAATGCCCAGACCGGCGAGTTTGGTGACATGATTGCCATGGGTATCGTTGACCCGGTTAAGGTTGTTCGCACAGCCCTGCAGAACGCAGCTTCGGTTGCTTCGCTGCTGATCACCACGGAAGCCATGATTGCCGAACTGCCGAAGAAGGATTCGGCTGGCGGCGGCATGCCTGACATGGGCGGCATGGGCGGCATGGGTGGTATGATGTAATAAGGCGAAAGCCTTATTACTCAACATCTTGATAGAGTTTAGACTCTCTGAAGGGCGGCTTTAAGCCGCCCTTTTGTTGTTGAAAAGGACCCTGTGCCCCGCATTTGCGCCAAAAATTTCCAGTGAGTGTTGCTCAGCCTGTCATTGGATGCGCAAGCAATCCAGATGCGATTTGAATGCCTCGTCAACTGAAGCCAAGATTATCTCTCCTGTCGTTTCGACTAGGGATACTGTCAACGTTATTGGATTTATTATTCCTCTTCGTCGTTCCCATAAAATAGAAAATCCATTTCATTCAAAATAACGCTTAAATTTAACTTTTTTTTATCAATTTTCCTGAGTATATGAATTACATTCATTATTTATAACGCATCCCACGCTGAAGATCGCGGCAATGTTTTGAATGTGCGGCATGGCTGCACGGAAAAAACGCAAGATTCAGAAGAAAAGAATAAGCGTGAGAGCCGTGAAAGTTTGACGTGGCCGTTCGTTCTGGGTTGCAAAAAACGCATCCTGCTTTTGCGGCATTGCTCTCGAAAAGAATTCCAGATCGATATTTGGATCGTGCCGGTTGAACAATACGTCTGATGGGGAATGTCTTGTTTGAAATTGCAGGATTGATGCAAACGGTAGACGCCGAAGAGCTTGTCGATAACAACGGTATCGGCAGTTGGACCTTGCCTTACGGCCTTATCGAGCAATGGTCTGGCGACCTTAACAATGGCGTGGTCAAAATTGGCGCAAAAACCGCGACATTTCATGGCTTGAGCAGCCAGGAATGTGGCCTTCTAACCATCACGCGCTGCTATGACTATAAGGATAGGATGTCTATTCTCGAAATATTTGAAAAAGCAGCCAGCACAGTGTCCTCTTTTTACTATTCCACCGTAATCGTCAAAAGCCTTTCGACCAAACAACCGGTCTTTTGCATGGGAAAGTCCTGTGCGCTCGGCAGCCATAATGGCTCGATTGCTGGCGTGTTCATTTTCCCGGCTCTGTCGTGAAGCATGGTTGTAATATCAAGGGTCATTGAAAATGGCAGTTGGTATTCCCTTTGCGAATATCTCAAGCGCCTGAGATATTTAATTCATTGAATTCTAATATTCATAATCGTTATCGACGCTTGTCGTGTCAGTGTGGCGCGGGCGAATGTAGGTCGCGTGTGGCCTGAATGCGCACCCTACCCGAACGGGTGGGGTTGGGTCTTGCAACCCCACTCTTCTGGCAGGCTGGTCGCGCCTGAGTTGTGAGCCTAAACTCTCCCTCATGAGTTTCAGTAGGGAGACGTTAGTGGCATGATGGCGGGCAGGCACCCATTCGATCCGGTGACCCAGGAAATCATCGAGGGCAAGTTGATTGCCACCGTCGATGAAATGGGCATCGTTATGGCCCGCACCAGCATGAGCCCGGTGATCTACGAGGTGCTGGATTTTGCGTGCGGTGTCTTGACGGCAAAGGGTGAGTTGATCGCCCAGATGAACGGCATCACCCTGTTTACCGGCACGTTCGGCCGTCAGGTCAAATCACTGATCAACCGTTTCGGGGCGGATATGGCCGATGGTGATATTCTCCTGACCAACGATCCCTATGCCGGGGGAACGCATGCTTGCGATTTCGCGATCGTCAAGCCGATTTTCGTCGATGACGTGCTGCTCGCCTTTGCCATTAATGTCGCTCATTATCTCGATGTCGGCGGATCGGTTCCGGGCAGTCTTTCGCCGGCTGCGACTTCAGTTTACCAGGAAGGTCTACGGTTGCCGGGCGTCAAAATCGTTCGCAACGACATGCTTTCCTCTGACATTCTGCACATCATCTCGGAAAATGTCCGCATGCCCGAGATCGCGCTTGGCGATTTGACGGCACAGATCGCCACGGTTCGGGTTGCGGCCCGGCGCATGAAGGAATTCACGGCCAAATACGGCGCTCCGACCTTGATCGCCGCATTCGACCATATCCTCAATGTCAGCGAACGGCAGAGCCGTCAGGCAATTGCCGCACTTCCCGACGGCGTTTACCGGGCCAGCGACATTATCGATGGCGATGGCGTCACAGTCGATCCAATTACCGTGCAAGTGGCGGTGACCATTGCTGACGATCAAATCACCGCCGATTTCACCGGTTGTCCTCCCGCCGTGGCGGGACCGATCAATTGCTCACGCGGCGCGCTGGAATCGGCAGTCAGGACGATCCTGAAGGCGCTTGTGGCGCCACAGTCGCCATCAAACGAGGGCTGGTTCCGGCCTTTGACTGTGATCGCGCCATCAGGAACGGTGTTTACCGCCGAAAAACCCTCGCCGACCGGATGGTATTACGAAGGGTCGGTCCATGCTTCGGAACTGGTCTGGAAGGCGCTGGCGGCGCTGGTGCCGGAGCGTTTTTCCGCCGGTTCCTATTCCAGCCTTTGTGTCGCCTATATCTCAGGAAATGACCGTAGTGGCCGACCGTTCATTCACATCGAGCCGCAGCATGGCGGTTGGGGTGCGAGTATTAACAGGGACGGGGCCAATGCGCTGATTTCGCTGACGGATGGCGATACCTACAATTATTCTGTCGAAGTGATCGAAGCGCGGTTTCCTTTGCTGGTGCGGCGGTATGGCCTGAATATCGAAGGTGGCGTCGGGGCTGGGCGGATGCGCGGCGGTTTCGGGATCATCAGGGAATATGAGATCCTCGGCGACAAGGCGTCTGCCTATTGCAGCTTTGGCCGCACCCGCACCCTGCCATGGGGCATGGACGGTGGCCATGATGGTACGGCCAATAGTCTCCAGGTTCTGGCCGCATCGGGCGAAAACGCCTGCTATGGCCGCTCTGCCGATATTGCGCTGAAGACGGGCGATGTCGTGCGCATCGTCACCGGCGGCGGTGGCGGATGGGGCGATCCCGGCGATCGCGATCCGGCTTTGATTGAAACAGATTTGAAGAATGGTTTTGTCAGCGCGGAGGCAGCGACCAGCCTCTATGGTTACCGTGGGAGGATTGAAGAATGATCCGATTGGCAACAGATGTAGGTGGAACCTTTACCGATCTCGTCGGCTATGATGAGGGCAGCGGCGAGATTTTTACCGCGAAAAGCCTGACGACGTCAGATAATCAGTCCGGCGGCGTGCTCGATGCGATCGATGTCAGCGAGCGCAAGGATGGTTTGCGGGTTCGCGACATTACCTTCTTTGCCCATGGCGGCACAACGGTGATCAACGCGATTACCGAGCGCAAGGGGGCAAAGACCGCACTTATCACCACCGCCGGGTTCCGCGATGTGCTGGAAATCGGTCGTGGCAATCGGCCGGACCTTTACAATCTGCATTTCCATAGTCCCGAACCTTTCGTGCCTCGTCATCTTCGCTTCGAGGTGCGTGAACGGGTCGATGCGTCCGGCAAGGTGCTTCTGCCGATCGAACTGAACGATTTGCGCGAAATCATCCGCGTCTGCACACTCGAAGATGTGGATGCGGTCGCCATCCTGTTTCTGCACAGCTATGCCAATCCCGAGCATGAGAAGGTCTGCGCCGATATTCTGGCCGATGCCCTGCCATTTGCCTCGATCTGCGCCAGTCACGAGGTTTCGCGGCAATGGCGGGAATATGAGCGCACCAATACGACCGTGCTGAATGCCTATGTGCAGCCGGCCATCCAGCAATATTTCGAAATGATGGAATTCGCGCTCGCCCGGCGCAATCTGACGTGCCCTTACTATGCCATGCAATCCAATGGTGGCATTTCCTCTTTCGATCAGGCTGTGCAACAGCCGCTGACGCTGGTGGAATCCGGTCCGGCGGGCGGGGTTGCCGGGGCGGCACGCATCGGCGTGGAGCTTGGCGAGAGCGAAATCCTGTCGCTGGATGTCGGCGGCACAACAGCCAAATGCTCGCTGATCCATGATGGGCGTCCGACGCTGAATACCGAATACCGGTTGGAACACACCCGCATCCAGCCTGGCTATCCCGTGCAGGTGCCGGTCGTTGATATCGTCGAAATCGGTTCCGGCGGTGGCTCTATCGCCTGGATCGATGCGCGCGGCAGCCTGCGCGTCGGCCCCGAAAGCGCCGGTTCGGCCCCTGGACCTGCCTGTTACGGGCGCGGCGGCACAAAGCCGACGCTAACAGATGCATTGCTGACGCTCGGCATTTTCGATCCCGCTACCTTTGCCGATGGCACGCTGCATCTGGACAAGGAGAAGGCGGCAAGCGCCATTGCAACCGTGGCCGGGCCAATGAATATGTCGATTGAGGATGCTGCGGGCGCGATCATGGACATTGCCCATGCCAGCATGATCAATGCTCTGAAACTGGTGACGGTTCAGCGCGGCCATGATCCACGTGACGCCAATCTGGTGATCAGTGGCGGCGCCGGTCCGGCGCTGGCCAGCCATCTCGGACGGGAATTGCGTGTGAAGGCGACGGTCGTGCCGCCGCATCCCGGGATTTTTTCCGCCTGGGGCATGCTGGCAGCCGAACCCCGTGCCGACTTCCGCGAAACCTGGTTTCACCTGTTGGCCGACCGGGCATTGGAAGAGGCCGCTACCCGGTTCACATTGCTGGAGCGGCAAGCCATCGCCTATTTCTCGGCGGGTGCCGAGGCGCAGGTGGCATTCAATCACCAGATTGAAGCGCGCTATAAAGGTCAGGAACATGGTGTTTTTGCGCGGTTCGAGGCGGGCGACACCATTGAAACTTTCAGCCAAAGGTTTCATGATGTTCATGAACGCGCCTATGCTTTTCGCCTGCCCGCAGCCGAGATCGAACTGACGACGCTGCATCTCGAAGCCGTTTTGAAAGGGCAGGTCATTTCCCTGCCAAAACTGAAAAGGCAAGATATGACGATTGAAGGGGCCAGGGTTGGCGAAAGAAAGGTTTATTTTGGTCGCTCCACTGGCTGGCAGAGCTGTGCCGTTTACGAGCGGGCCCGGCTTCCTGTCGGTCAGCCTGTATTCGGTCCGCTACTGATCGAAGAGGCGACGGCGACAACGCTAGTGCTCGAGGGCCAAACGGCCAGCCTGACCGAGACTGGCATTCTCGTTATTCACGAAACGGACATGCAGGCCGCATAGGATGGCCATATCCATCAGCATAGATGCTGTGACGCGCAGTCATGGTCCGATCCGGGCGGTCGATGATCTATCGCTGGAGATCAAGGCAGGGGAATTCTTCACCCTGCTTGGGTCTTCCGGCAGTGGCAAGAGCTCGCTGTTGAAGCTGATTGGCGGATTTGACCAGCCGAATGCGGGACGGATTCTGTTTGATGGCAAGGATATGGCGGGGGTGCCTGCCAATCGCCGCCCGGTCAATACCGTGTTCCAGGGGCTGGGTCTGTTTCCGCATATGTCGGTGGCGCGTAATATTGGTTACGGATTGAAGCTGCGCGGTCTTTCCGGCGCAGCACTCGATGCGAAGGTTGGGGAGGCACTGGATCTGGTGGAACTGTCCGGATTTGGCGAGCGTGATGTCAATCTTCTGTCCGGTGGCCAGCGGCAACGCGTGGCTCTGGCGCGTGCTCTGGTGATGGAACCTGGGATATTGCTGCTGGACGAGCCTTTGACAGGCCTTGATGAGCGGCTTCGCCAGCAGATGCGCAATGAATTCGGTCGCCTCCACAAGCGTACCGGTGCCACCTTCATTCTCGTTACCCATAATCAGGACGAAGCTCTCAGCCTGTCTGATCGGATGGCCATCATGCATCAGGGCCGGATCGAACAGCTTGGCCGCCCCGACCAATTTTTTCATGCGCCTGCCAATGCCTTTGTCGCCCGGTTCATCGGCATGGATAATCTGCTTCGGCCTGAGCGGCTGGAAGGATCTGGAGCGGACACTGTGGCAATCATCGCTGGCCAGTCCGTGCCGGTCACGGTCCCGGATGGAAATGTTAGCGCCAACCTGGTGGTGATCCGCTCCGACCGGCTGGTCATCGAGCCCGAGGTCCGAACGACAGCTGGCGGGGCACCCCGTCAATTGGCGCTGCGTGTGGTTTCGACCACTTTTCGCGGATTGCATCGGGATGTCACTTTGGCGTTTGGAGACGGGCAGACCTTGACGGCGATCTGTGATGCAGATGCGCCGTCTTTGACCGTCGGGCAGGATGTGGGCCTGTCGATAAAGCCGGGTGCCGCTCTTTTGACATACGACAAGGGATTGCCGCATGCGGTGTAAAGCCGCCGTCTGTGGCATGAGACGTGCATAAAATGGGGTCTCATCAGTGAGAACAAGGGAACAAAAATGACAACGACTTTGAAAAATGGATTTTCGGTCAACCGAAGCAATATGCAACGGCGCGACCTCTTGAAATTTGCCGGTGCCGGCGGGTTGGCACTGGCGGCCGGTCATCTGGGCCTTGGCCGTTCTGCCTTTGCCGCAGAGGCCAAGTCTGTGGCTTTCTGGGGCACGGCGACGCTTGATATCGGTGAGAAATGGGCGGAATTTGCCACCCAAAATGGTATAAAGCCGGAATTTACCGACAATGGCAACGACCTTGGTCCTGTCATTGCCCGTCTGGCCGCTGGAAATGCCAATGATCTGTTCGACATTGGCGGTTTTCAGGGCGGTGCTGAAAAGGAATTGGCCCGTCAGGGCGCGATTATCCCTTGGGATGTCAGCAAAATCGCCAATTACGACAGTATCTGGCAATGGGCGCGCGACATTCCCTACCTCAAGCACGAGGGCAAGCAATACGGCATTCCGACCGTGGTCAATGCTGACTCGATCATCTATCGCTCCGATAAACTTGGCAAGGTTGATAGTTATGGCGTGATCTTCGACCCAAAGATGAAGGGCAAGGTCGCCATGGAGGACGCCTGGATCAACAGCGCGGTCTTCGCTGCGATCTACCTCAAGGAAAGCGAAAACAAGCCGATCAAGGACCCGGGCAATCTGAGCGAATCCGAACTTGGTCTGGTGATGGAATTCCTGATCAAGCATAAAAAGGACGGACAGTTCCGCACTTTCTGGAATGGCTGGGAACAGGGCGTCCAACTGGTTGCCAATGAAGAAGTCGATGCGATGACCGGCTGGGAGCCGATTGTCTATGAAGGTCGCAAGCGCGGACTGAAAGTCGATTATGCCGCCCCCGTCGAGGGCTATGAAGGCTGGGCCAACAATACGGTTCTGCTCAAGGGCGCAGGCGAACGCGGTGTGAGCGATGCCGCGCATCAATTCGTCAATGGCCTTTTGGGCGGTCTCTATGGCTGCGAGCTTGGCAAGGCGCGGGGCTATCTCGTCCCAACTGACAACAACGTCGTCTATGCCAAGGCACATCCCGACGAATACAATCCCGAAGAGGTTCAGGCACGGGCCGAACACGTCAAAGCCAAGTTCGCCGGCAAGGTCTTCTGGCAGAATACCCGGCCGGACAATTTCCAGCTCTATGAAGAGTGGTGGCAGAAACTCCGCAATGCTTAACAGTCTATCCAATAATCGCCGCTGGCCGTCTGCAAATGGCAATTTCTGCGCTTCCGGTACTCACGTACATTAAGTACGCTCCGTTCCGGTTCTCGAAATCACCATTTTCGCCAGGCCAGCAGCAATTCTTGAACAGGCTGTAAGACGGCATCTGTGGTTCTCATAGGGCATAAATACTAGAGCATCGGACCGAAAATAGGAATCGGTCCGATGCTCTAAAGACAGCCTCTCGCCGAGTTTCGCCCGTCGGCGGGCCTATGATAATTTGACCGTGTCGAGTGTCTTGTAAAACGTAAAAAATGTCGCAACGCTTTAAATCCACTGCATAATCACCGATGGAGCGTGCATGAGACCGACCGGACGACTGCCTGTCCTGCTGATGGCGCCGCCTTTGCTGGTGCTGCTGGCGCTTGGGTTGGCACCGTTGCTGGTGGTGCTGGTGTGGAGCTTATGGTCCTGGGACCCCTTGACTTATTGGATCAAGCCGGATCTCAGCCTGGCAGGCTACGCCGCCATTCTCCAGGCCGGACGCTGGACGGTGATTGTCTCCACGCTTGCCAAGGCCTTCCTGACGGCGGTGATCTGTCTGGTTTTCGCCTATCCTGCCGCCTATGCGGTGCATTTTCTGGCTGGCCGCAGGCTGTCAGTGGTGCTCCTAGCTCTGATGACGATTCCGTTCTTCACCTCCTACCTGATCCGCTCGTTTTCCTGGCGGCTGGTGCTGGGGCGGACCGGTGTGATCAACGGTTGGCTGCAACACTTCGGCTTGACCAACGCGCCCGTCGATTGGCTGCTGTTCAGCGACTTCGCTGTGATTGTCGGGCTGGTCGCCTCCTATCTGCCGTTTGCCACCTTTCCCTTGCTGCTCGCCATGCGCCGGGTGGATGCGACCGTACTTGCAGCCGCGCAGGATCTCGGCGCCGGCTTCTGGCGCATACTCGTCACCATTCTCCTGCCGCTCACCCGGTCCGGTTTGTTTGCCGGCTTCCTGTTCGTGTTCGTCATGGTCGCTGGGTCTTCTACTGAAGTGCAAATGCTTGGCGGGGCCGGGGCCTCAATCGTGACCGTGATGATCAATGATGTGATGCGGGTGGCAAATTACCCACTGGCCTTTGCAATTTCCACCATCGTCCTGATCGTGGTGTTCGGCATGGTGCTAGTTGGAAACCGGCTGTTCGGCCTAGCGGCTCTGTTTGGGGATCGTTCGGCATGATGAGCGCGGAAGGTCGGGCAAATCAGATATTGATTTGGGCAATGACGATCGTCGGCCTGGTCGCGATCTATGCGCCGCCACTTTATCTGCTCGGAGTTTCCTTCAATCCGTCGCTCCAGCCCGGCCTGCCAAACCTGTCGGACCTGACGGTGAAATGGTATGCCGCCCTTCCAGCGGAAACGGCGCTGATGGCGGCTCTCTGGCAATCGGCCAGTGTTGCCCTGTTGACGGCAACGGGCGCTACGTTGCTATCGCTTATGGCGGCGCTTGCCTATTTCGAGTTGCGCAAGACCCGCGACATATGGTTCTTAGGCGTGATTCTGCCGATGTTCGTGCCGGGCGTTATCCAGGGATTGGCGCTGTCCACCGTGTTCAGCCGCAGCGGCATCAAGGCCTCGATCTGGACACTGACAGCCGGACACCTGCTTTGGGCCATGCCCTTTGCGTTTATCGTCATCCTCACCGGTTTTTCCGCCGTGCGGCCCGTCTTCCTGATGGCGGCAGCGGATCTGGGGGCCAGCCGCTGGCGGCAGTTTCGTGACATTACCCTACCGCTGATCCGTCCCGGCCTGATCAGCGCCTTCATTTTCTCGTTCCTGTTGTCGCTGAACGAGTTTACCCGCGCCTTTTATCTGGCCGGGCGGCAGAATACGCTTCCGGTCGTGCTGTTCGGCAAGATGAATGGCGGCGCGTCGCCGACGATCTACGCGATGTCCGGGGCGATTTTCATCATCTCGGTATTTTGCGTGGCTGTCATTGCTGCTTTTGCAGGGTCAAAAACCAAAGCCGGATAGTCGTTCTCAGGGAGCGTGTTGGCCGATCCAGCGCGCCGCAGGCTCGATGCCGCCAAGCGGAAACAGATGCAGATTGCTGATGTTGCTCTGCGGATTTTCAGCTTTGTAGGCGATCAACTGCCCCACAATATCCGTGGGCTCATAAGGCATTAGCAGTTTGCGCAGGTCGAGCGCGCGTTTTTGTAGCACTTTCAAGGAAGGGCCGACCCCGCAGGAGATTGCATATTTGATCAGTGTCTGGAGCTTGGCGGGGCCGGCAATGCCGACATGGATCGGCAGGTCTATCCCCAGGGCGTCGATTCGCTCGGCCCAGTCGATGATGGCCGTGGCATCGAAGGCAAATTGGGTGACGATGGCCATCTGCGCATCCGTTCGGCTGGCGAAATCAACTTTCCAGCGCAGGGCCGCATCGATTTGCGTGGTGGAGCCATCGGCATCGATATCGCGATTGCCTTCCGGGTGGCCGGCAATATGCAGATGCGTAAAGCCGAGTCTGTCGAACAGCCCGGTTTCAATCAGCTCTATCGAATTGGAAAGCGTGCCGCGTGGCTTTGCGATGCCGCCGGCCAGCAGAAGGGCCTGACGCACATCGGCTTCATCCCGGTATTGCTTCAACAGGTCTTCCAGTTGCGTGACATCGGCGATACTGCGAGCTGGAATATGCGGCATGACCGGAAAGCCTTGCCCATGAAGGCGCCTGGCGGTCGCAACCATGTCCTCGAAAGGTGTGCCATCGACATGGGCGATATAGATTCGGGTCCCCGCTGGCAGCAGCGCCTGGAAATTGTCGATTTTCGCTACCGTGCGCGGAGTGACCTCGATGGACCATGCGTCCAGAAGATTGCCCTGATCGGCAGGATATTCGCGATGATCCGTCAGAACCGCTTTGTCCATCATGGTCTTTCTCCGCAATGCTTCCGCCAGTGTTTAGCATCTCCATGGCGAAAATCCGCTCTAATTTGCGACAAGCTCAAGTCACTGATGCATTTGAGATATTCGTAATATTTTCATCCGGGTGGATATGAGCTCTTTTCGGCTGGAAAAATAATGGAATGTCATCAGGTTGAAGCATTTTTCCGGGAAAAGGCCGGAGCGACTTGCCTTCAAGGGCCAGATTTCTTAAACGACCCCTTCGAATTCATGGAAAGGCGTAGCCATCGTGCTTCAGACCCCGTTTTATCTCATCGACAAGAGCAAGCTTCTTTCCAATATGGAAAAGATTGCACGTCTGCGCGAGACCTCCGGTGCCAAGGCTTTGCTGGCGTTGAAATGTTTTGCCACATGGTCGGTCTTCGACCTGATGCGTGACTATATGGATGGCACCACCTCGTCCTCGCTTTACGAGGTCCGGCTCGGCCGCGAGAAATTCGGCGGCGAGACCCATGCCTATAGCGTTGCCTATGGCGACAATGAAATTGACGAGGTGATTTCCCACGCCGACAAGATCATCTTCAATTCGGTCGGTCAGCTGGAGCGCTATGGCGACAAGGCCTCCGGCATTACTCGTGGTCTGAGGCTGAACCCGCAGGTTAGTTCATCCAGTTTTGATCTTGCCGATCCGGCCCGGCCGTTTTCGCGGCTTGGGGAATCGGATGCGGCCAAGGTGGAACAGGTCATGGATCGGATCAGCGGCTTCATGATCCATAACAATTGCGAAAATAAGGATTTCGCGCTGTTTGACAGCATGCTCTCGTACATCGAGGCGAAATTCGGTTCACTGCTGCATCGTGCCGAATGGGTTAGCCTTGGCGGCGGCATTCACTTTACCGGCGAGGATTATCCGCTGGCGCAGTTTGCCGAGCGGTTGAAGCGGTTTTCAGGCGAATATGGCGTTCAGGTCTATCTGGAGCCGGGCGAGGCCTCGATCACCAAATCAACCACGCTGGAGGTCTCGGTTCTGGATACACTGTATAATGGCAAGAACCTCGCCATCGTCGATAGCTCAATCGAAGCACATATGCTCGATCTGCTGATCTACCGCGAAACCGCTAAGCTGGAGCCAAATGCAGGTGACCACAGCTATATGATTTGCGGCAAATCGTGCCTGGCAGGCGATGTATTTGGCGAGTTTCGTTTCCCTGAAGCCTTGAAGGTCGGCGACCGGATTTCCATCCAGGATGCCGCAGGCTATACGATGGTCAAGAAGAACTGGTTTAACGGCGTGAAAATGCCGTCCATCGCCATCCGTGAACTGGATGGCAGCATCAGGACTGTCCGCGAGTTTTCCTATGCGGACTTTGAACAAAGCCTCTCCTGAGGCTTCTGACGATTGGACAAAAGGAGTTAGTCCGCATCATGAAGAAGAACGTGCTCATTATCGGCGCTGGCGGCGTCGCCCAGGTCGTTGCGCATAAATGCGCCCAGAACAACGACGTGCTGGGCGATATCCATATCGCCTCGCGCACCAAGGGCAAATGCGACGCCATCATCGCCTCCGTGCATGAAAAGAACGCCATGAAGCAGCCGGGCGTGCTGGAAGGCCATGCGCTTGACGCCCTGGATATTGACGCCACAAAGGCGCTGATCGAAAAGACCGGCTCGCAGATCGTCATCAATGTCGGCACGGCTTTCCTCAACATGTCGGTGCTGCGCGCCTGCATGGATACCGGCGTTGCCTATATCGACACCGCAATCCACGAAGAGCCGAACAAGATCTGTGAAACGCCGCCATGGTATGGAAACTACGAATGGAAGCGGGCTGCTGAGTGTGAAGAGAAGGGCATTACCGCCATTCTCGGTGCTGGTTTCGACCCCGGCGTGGTCAATGCCTATGCCCGCCTTGCCAAGGATGAATATCTCGACAAGGTCACGGATGTCGATATCGTCGATATCAATGCTGGCAGCCATGGCAAATATTTCGCCACCAACTTCGACCCGGAAATCAATTTCCGTGAGTTCACTGGCGTCGTCTATTCCTGGCAGAAGGGCGAATGGCAGGTCAACAAGATGTTCGAGATCGGCAAGGATTACGACCTGCCGGTGGTCGGCACGCGCCGAGCCTATCTCTGCGGTCATGACGAAGTGCATTCGCTGGCCAAGAACATGGACGGTGCCGATGTGCGTTTCTGGATGGGCTTCGGCGACCACTATATCAACGTGTTTACCGTGCTGAAGAGCATTGGTCTGCTTTCCGAACAGCCGGTCAAGCTGGCCGATGGCTCCGAAGTCGTGCCGCTGAAAGTGGTCAAGGCTTGCCTGCCCGACCCGTCATCGCTAGCGCCCGACTATGAAGGCAAGACCTGCATTGGTGACTATGTGAAGGGTCTGAAGGACGGCAAGGAAAAGACCGTCTTCATCTACAATGTCGCTGACCATAAGGAAGCCTATAACGAAGTCGGCTCCCAGGGCATTTCCTACACGGCTGGCGTTCCGCCCGTCGCGGCTGCCATGCTGGTTGCGACCGGCGAATGGGACGTGAAGAAAATGGCCAATGTCGAAGAATTACCGCCACGGCCTTTCCTCAACATCCTCAACCATATCGGCCTGCCGACCCGCATCAAGGATGAAGACGGCGACCGCGCGCTGGATTTTTCGTAAGTTTCGAGAAACCCACATTCTTCGTCACCCTCGGGCTTGTCCCGAGGGTCTGCTGCCCGATAAGGCAACCTCCTACATCGGCTGGAAAATCGTTGTGACGCCAACGCAGGCAGATGCTCGGGACAAGCCCGAGCATGACGAAGCGTTGCGGCGCGTCGTTAAGCGACAATCTTCAAGAGCAGGCTTCCCGCAGCCAGATAATCACCTTCGCTTGCAACGAGATTGACGGTTCCGGCTGTTGTCGCGGTGATCTGGGTTTCCATCTTCATCGCCTCCATGACAGCGAGAAGATCACCTGCCGCAACCCGATCTCCATCCTTCACCTTGAAAGACTGAACCGTGCCGGACACCGGGGCGGCTATTGCGCCTTTTTCCGGCGTATTTCCCGCATCACTTGTTACGGCCTGTCCGGCATTGACTGAGAGACTGCCAAAGCCTGCGAGAAGCTGGGCCGGAATGCCGAGGGCATGGCGCTTGCCATCGATTTCAACATGGGTGCGGATCAGCGACGTGTCGGCGGCTGGCTCTGGTCGCATAGCTGCTTCAGGCATGGCGGCGAAATCGGTTTCGATCCAGCGGGTATGGACCTTGAAACCATCAGTGCCGATGAAATCGTCGGTTTCCATCGCGGCACGGTGGAAGGGTAGCACGGTTGCCACGCCTTCGATCTGGAATTCCTTCAGGGCGCGTCTCGCCCTTTGCAAGGCTTGCTCGCGGGTGGCACCGGTGACGATCAGCTTGGCCATCAGCGAATCGTAGACGCCGGGAATAGTGGAGCCGGTATCGACGCCGCTATCGAGCCGCACGCCGGGGCCGGACGGGGCCGCAAACCGGGTGATCGTGCCCGGTGTCGGCAGAAAGCCCCGGCCCGGATCTTCGGCATTGATGCGAAATTCAATGGAATGACCGCGTGGCACGGGTGTTTCCGTAATCGCCAAGGGCAGGCCCTCTGCAATGCGGAACTGTTCGATGACGAGATCGATGCCAGTGGTTTCTTCCGTCACCGGATGCTCGACTTGTAGCCGGGTGTTCACCTCAAGGAACGAAATCGTGCCGTCAACGCCCAGCAGAAATTCCACCGTTCCCGCGCCGCTATAGCCCGCCGCCGCGCAGATCGCTTTTGCCGCGTCATGGATGGATTGGCGCTGCGTATCGATGAGGAAAGGAGCCGGGGCTTCTTCCACCAGTTTCTGATTGCGTCGCTGCAAGGAGCAATCGCGGGTGCCGAGCACCAGCACGGTGCCGTGCTTATCGGCAATCACCTGCGCTTCGATATGGCGGGGCCGGTCGAGGAAGCGCTCCAAAAAGCATTCGCCACGGCCAAAAGCCACGGTCGCCTCGCGGACTGCCGATGCGTAAAGCTCCGGAATCTCCTCCATTTTCCAGGCGACTTTCAAGCCGCGTCCGCCGCCGCCATGGGCCGCCTTGATGGCGACCGGCAGGCCGTGGCGCTCAGCAAAGGCAATCACCTCCTCGGCGGTGTCCACCGGCCCATCGCTGCCCGCCACCAGTGGCGCACCGACGCTGGTGGCAATCCGCCGTGCCTCGACCTTGTCGCCCAGCGCTTCGATGACTTGCGGATCAGGGCCGATCCAGGTCAGACCGGCATCGATGACCGCCCGCGCAAATTCGGCGCGCTCCGACAGGAAGCCGTAGCCGGGATGGACGGCGTCCGCGCCGGATCGTTTGGCAATGTCGATCAGCTTGGCGATATCGAGATAGGTTTCAGACGGCTTGGCACCGGACAGCCCATAGGCCTCATCGGCAAGCTGCACAAATAGCGCGTCGATATCCGGATCGGCATAGACCGCAACGGATTGTAGCCCGTAATCGCGACAGGCGCGGATGATGCGAACGGCGATTTCGCCCCGGTTGGCGATCAGCACTTTCTTCATCGGTGTCTCCTCTTTTATCACTATGCGTTCGCGGCAGGGCCAAGGACAGGGGTGGGTGCGATGTCTGCGAAGGGTGCAATGGGCCGGAAGCGGATGCGGGCGTTGATCGGGATCTGTCCCGCAAGATCCAGATGATATTCGGCAACCGTGCCAATGACAGGATAGCCACCGGTCAGCGGATGGTCTGCCAAGAACAGCACCGGCTGGCCGCTATGCGGCACCTGAATGGCCCCGGTGGCGGTGCCTTCGCTTGGCAGTTCGGCGGTATCGATCCGTTCCAGCGGCACGTCGCCCGCAAGCCTGATACCGACGCGGCTGGATTGCGGCGTCACCTGCCAAAGCTGGTCCGTCAGCGTCGCCAGACCATCTTCGGTAAACCAATCGGTGCGCGGCCCAAGCACAACGTCCAGCGTGACGATATCACCTGTGCTCGGGAGGTTCTGCGGCGCAGATTCGTGCAGTGAAACGGCGGTGAGGCCCTCGCTGTTGCCCTTCAGGGTTAGAACCGTGCCTGCCGTCACCGGCTCAGGGCCAACCACGGCCAGCGTATCGGTGGCATAGCTGCCCAGCACCGGCTGGACTGCAAAGCCACCGCGCACGGCAAGATAGCTGCGCATGCCCTTAGGTGGCTGGCCAAGGCTGATGGTATCACCGGATTCCAGCGCAATCGGCTGATAGGTTTCAGCCTGAGTGACTCGGCCTGAGACATCCCGAATAGTGACCGGGCAGGGCGCACCGGTCAGCGTAATGACGGCGCGACTATCGCTTTCAAAGGAAAATCCGCCGAGGGTAATTTCCAGGCAAGGATAGCCAGATGGATTGCCCACCACACGATTGGCGGCCTTCAAAGCCCCTTGGTCCAAAGCGCCGGAGGCGGAAACGCCTTGGCCGGTCTGGCCGAGACGGCCAAGGTCCTGGAACACCGCAGGCATGGGGGCAGTCAGTACGGTCAAATGCCCCGCGCCATTCGTCTCGGAAAGCCCACCAGACGGACTGGCAGGAGCTGCTGCGCTTGCAGGAATAACAACGGGATGGACCGCTTTTGCCATATCGGTGAAGCGAACCTGATAGCCAGGCTGAAACAGTGCTGGCGGATCACGGCTGAGATCCCACATTTTCACCGGTGTGACGCCAATGATTTGCCAGCCGCCGGGGCTGGCCTGCGGATAGACCCCGCTGAAGGCGCCTGCCAGTGCCACGGCGCCAGCGGGAATGCGGGTGCGCGGGCTTTTGCGGCGCGGCACGTGCAAGGCCGGGTCGCCACCGACGAGATAGCCGAAGCCCGGCGCAAAGCCACAAAAAGCAACCGTAAACGTGCTTTCCGTATGGCGGCGGATAACTTCTTCAATCGCAAGTCCGGTCAGTTCTGCCACATCGGCCAGATCTTCGCCGTCATAGTCTACGGGTATTTCGACCAGATGATCGGATGGGGCCAGTTTGGCTGAAAGGTCGCGGGTACTGACCTCAGCCGCCAGGGCTTGCGCGCTGATGGTCTGCGGACGAAACCGGATCATCAAGGTCCGGGCGGCAGGCACCATTTCGTCGATGCCGGGGATGGGGCTTGCCTGAAGCGATGCGAACAACGCCAGCGTCTCATCGAGATCGGCAAGCTCGACCAGCATCGTCGTCAGGCTGACGGGGAGAAAGCGCATCGGAACCTCAGGCGTGATAGGCGGAATCGGGAATATCGGTGATGAACATATGGCCGGGCGCATGGGTGATGGCAAAGGGGACGCCCGATGCCATTACGGCTGCCTGCGGGGTGACGCCACAGGCCCAGAACACCGGCACTTCGCCCGGCTCGATGCGGACGGGATCGCCGAATTGCGGCTTGGCCAGATCGACAATGCCGATCTGTTCCGGCGCGCCGACATGAACCGGTGCGCCATGCACAGCCGGGAACCGCCCGGAAATCGTCGCAGCATCGGCCACCCGCGAGGCAGGAATTGGCCGCATCGACACCACCATATTGCCATGCAACCGGCCTGCCGGGCGGCAGGGTTGATTGGTCAGATACATCGGCACATTGCTTTTATCGGTCATGTGGCGGATCTCGATGCCGGCCTCCACCATCGGCGTCTCAAAGGTGAAGCTGCATCCGATCAGGAAGCTGACGAGATCGGGATGCTCGGCCCAGGCGGCGGTGGCATCGGGTGTTTCCTCTGCCAGCTTGCCATCGCGCCAGATCCGGTAGAGCGGCAGATCGGTGCGCAGATCGGCACCTTTGGCGAGTTCCGTCAGATGCGAGCCGGGATCGGAAACGTCAAGAACCGGGCAGGCTTTGGGATTGCGCTGCGCATAGAGCAGGAAGTCAAAAGCCCAGTCGCGCGGCAGGACGATCATATTAGCCTGAGTGAAGCCAGGGGCAATGCCGGAAGTCGGCTCCACGTCTCCACTGCGATAACGGGCGCGGGCAGCACGCGCCGGTTCGACATCCCAATGCGCCAGATGCTTCAAGGCAATCATCGTCTCTCTCCCTAGAGCATGTCGCGCAAAAGTGTGCAGCGGTTTTGCGGTAACGACATGCGTAAAAACAAAAACTTAAAGCGTGTTGCTTGAGGCTGATAAGCCGCAACACGCTTTAAGCAGTTACAAACGACTGCATGGCAATGCCCTCAGCCTCAAATCGCCTGCGGATTTCCTGGGCAATGGCGACCGCGCCGGGGCTGTCGCCATGCACGCAGATTGATTGCGCTTCCACCTTGATCACGCTGCCATCGATGGCTTCCAACGTGCCTTGGCGGGCAAGCTGCACCATGCGGCTGGCAATCTTTTCCGCGTCATGCAGCACCGCGCCCGCTTCCCGGCGCGAGACAAGCTGGCCTTGCGGCGTGTAGGCCCGGTCGGCGAAGGCTTCCGCCACGGTACTCAAGCCGGACGTGCGGGCGAGATCAAGGATGGGTGCGCCTGCGAGACCCATCAGCACCAGCGAGGGATCGATGGCTTTGACGGCATCGATCACCGCCTGGCCCTGACGGGCATCATTGGCGATCCGGTTATAGAGCGCCCCATGCGGCTTGACGTAGGTGACGCGGGTGTTGGCCGCCGCCGCCATGCCTTTCAGTGCGCCGATCTGGTAGATCACGTCGGCGATCAGCTCTTCACTGGTCACGTCCATGTCGCGCCGGCCAAAGCCGACGCGATCAGGATAGGAGACATGGGCGCCGATCGATACGCCATTTTCAGCGGCGGCCTTGACGGTTTTCCAGATGCCGGACGGGTCGCCCGCATGAAAACCGCAGGCAATATTGGCGCTGGAAACCACGGCCAGCATGGCCGCATCGTCGCCCATGCTCCATGCGCCGTAGCTTTCCCCAAGGTCGCTGTTGAGATCGATGGCAGCCATGTGCTTTCCTTCCTTGTTTATCAAGGGCCAGCTTTTTACAGGCCGAGCAGGGCGAAGATTGGCCCGACCGATTTATAGGCCATGTACCATGTCAGCGCGCAGGTGAGGACGCCGAGGATCAAAAGCCAGCGCGGATAGCGATAGCCGCCCATCAGGTCGGAGCGCGCCCAGGCGGCATAGATGAAGATCGACAGGCCGATGGGCAGGACGAGACCGTTCAGGCCGCCAACGAAGACCAGCATGGCCGCGGGCGGGGTGGTGATCAGCATGTAGCTTATCAGCGAGAAGGCGATGAAGCCGACAGTGGCAAAATTGCGCTGACGCTCTGTCATGTCTTTCTTGAAGGCGGTGAGGAAGGAGACGGATGTATAGGCCGCACCAATAATGCTGGTCATGGCCGATGCAAGCAGCACCGCGCCGAACAGACGAAAGCCGATATTGCCAGCTGCCGCATGGAAGGCCTGGCCGGCTGGATTGGCAGCCTTGCCGGAGAGGTCGATGACCGTGCCGCTGGCGACAACGCCGAGAATGGCGAGAAACAGGATGTAGCGCAGTACGCCGGTAATGGCGATGCCGCTGAACGCCGCGCGGTTGACGGCACCGATATTCTCAACGCCGCCCATGCCTTTGTCGAGCAGGCGGTGGGCACCAGCATAGGTAATATAGCCGCCGACGGTGCCGCCGACGATGGTGGTGATGGTGGCGAAATCAATCGTGTCAGGCAAAATGGTCTGGCGCAGCGCTTCGGCAACCGGCGGGCCGGAGACGATTGCTGCGTAGAGAATGAGGGCGAGTTTGACGAAGGCCGCAACAAAGACCACCCGGTCCATGGCGACACCTGCCCGGCGAGACAGGAAAATACCGATGGCCGCAAGTGCGCCGATGGCACCGCCGATCTTCGGATCGAGATCGATCATGGCGTTGAAGCCCAGACCGGCGCCGCCGATATTGCCGATATTGAAGAACAACCCGCCAATGATGACCAGCACGGCCAGCACGTAGCCTGAGCCGGGAATGGCGCTGTTGGCAATGGCCGGGGCGCGCATGCGGGTGACTGTGACGAGCCGCCAGATGTTCGCCTGGACGATGAAATCGATAATAATGGAAACGAAGATGCCGAAGGCAAAAGCTGCACCGAGCTTGACGGTGAAAGTGGCTGTCTGAGTAATGAAACCTGGGCCAACAGCCGACATCGACATCAGGAACATGGCCGATAGCAAGGCGTAACGCTTTGCCTTGGCCGATTTCGGCTTGCCCGGATTGCCGTTGGCGTCTGAATCTGCGTCTGCGGTGGCGAGCTTATTTTGCCCCATGGATTTGCTCCGTTTTATCGTCATCCGCCCCTCTGCGGATGATCCATGCAGGCAGTCTGCCACGTTTCACAATTCCGTCAATATTGTTGAACAATTTTATTTTATCGTTCCATCATTCTGTTTATTTCATGGGCGACTTGCCTGCGATATCGGCATGACATGCCAATGGTGTGGGCAAGTCTGCCCCGTTTTCCGCACTGCCTTGCTCTGCCGGAGGGCATCGGCAATAGTCCCGGCGAAGGATGGCCGCCGCTGAACATGTTCGCGGTTGGACAAGAGGGACCTATGGCAGACGAGGATGAAAGCCTTTCGTTGGCGGAGCGACTGGTAACAAAAATCCGCGATCAACTGATCGCCGGGGAGTTGAAGCCGGGCCAGCGGCTGTCGGAGGCAGCACTCAGCACCCGGCTCGACGTGTCGCGCAATTCGCTGCGGGAAGCCTTTCGGCTGCTGACCAAGGATGGCTTGCTGCGCCACGAGGCCAATCGCGGTGTGTTTGTCGCCACTCCCAGCATGGCCTCGATCATCGATATCTACAGGGTGCGACGGCTGGTGGAGTGCAAGGCGCTTGAGCAGGCGTTTTCCGGACATCCTGCCGTCCGGCGGATGCGGTTGGCGGTGGAAACCGCACGGGCCTGTCGCAATAGCCGTGACTGGCTGGGGGTCGGCAGCGCCAATATGCAGTTTCACGCCGCTATCGTCGATCTCGCCGACAGCAGCCGCCTCAGTGACTTTTATACCCGAATCGCTGCGGAACTACGATTGAGCTTCGGCCTGCTGGACGATCCGGAACTGTTGCATGCGCCCTTCGTGGAATTGAATGGCGAAATCCTTGGCCTGCTGGAAGCCGACAAGGCGGAAGAAGCGGCTGTCGCGCTGGATGCCTATCTGGTTCGCTCCGAACGCACGGTGTTGGCGGCATTTGCCCGCGCCACGGCAGATGCGGGCTAATCAGAATTCCAGCGCCCGGTTATCGACCACTTCCTTCATCACGAAGAAGGTTCGGGTTTGCCGCACGCCGGGCAGGGCGATCAGCTGGCTGCCATGAATCCGGTTGAAATCGGCCATATCGCCGACCCGAATTTTCAGGAAATAATCGAAATCACCGGCCACCAGATGGCAATCCAGCACGAATGTCAGTTTGGCCACCGCCGCTTCAAACGCGGCAAAACTGTCCGGTGTTGACCGGTCCAACACCACGCCGACCATGACCAACGCCGCCCGGTTGACCTTGGCGGGTGCCACCATGGCCCGTACACCGGTGATATAGCCCTGCGCAAACAGCTTCTGCGTACGCCTATGGCAAGTCGCCGGGCTGATCGAGACCTGCTCGGCCAGTTCGGCATTGGTCAGGCGCCCGTTTTTCTGCAACAGGCGGATCATTTTCAGGTCGATGCGATCCAGCGATTCACTCATGGAAGAAGCTTTCATTTATATGGATTGGATAGCAGACTTTGCATCATATTCTTCGAAAAAAATGAATTATGAGGCGCTTTATATTGTAAATTAGAAAGCACCTTTCACATCCAAAAGTCTAGCATCCGACCATTATCAACCCCCATTTTCAATGAGGATGCCATGCTCGATGCTTTTGAACGTTACCCGCTGACCTTCGGCCCCACACCGATCGAGAAGCTGGAGCGGCTGACCGATCATCTCGGTGGCAAAGTGCAACTTTACGCCAAGCGGGACGATTGCAATTCGGGTCTGGCCTTTGGCGGCAACAAGCTGCGCAAGCTGGAATATATCATCCCGGATGCCATTGCCTCTGGCGCTGATACGCTGGTGTCGATTGGCGGCGTCCAGTCCAACCATACCCGCATGGTGGCGGCGGTTGCTGCCAAGATCGGCTTCAAATGCCGACTCGTGCAGGAAGCCTGGGTACCGCATGAAGACGCGGTTTACGACCGGGTCGGCAATATCATGCTGTCACGCATTATGGGCGCGGATGTTCGGCTGGTCGATGACGGGTTCGATATCGGCATTCGCCGCAGTTGGGAGGAGGCAATTGAAGAGGTGAAGGCGGCGGGCGGCAAGCCCTATGCTATCCCGGCTGGCGCTTCCGTGCATAAATATGGTGGGCTTGGCTATGTCGGCTTTGCCGAGGAAGTGCGGGCGCAGGAAGCGGCTTTGGGATTTGCGTTCGATTATATCGTCGTCTGCACCGTCACCGGTTCAACCCATGCTGGCATGGCGGTTGGCTTTGCCAAGGATGGCCGCGCCGACCATGTCATCGGCATCGATGCCTCTTTCACCCCGGATCAAACCCGCACCCAAGTGCTGGAGATTGCCCAGCGCACAGCGGATCTGGTCAAGCTTGGCCGTGAGATGCGCCCGGTTGATATCGTCCTGGTTGAGGATTATGCCTATCCGGTTTATGGCGTCCCTTCGGAAGAAACCAAGGATGCCATTCGTCTTGTGGGCCGTCTGGAGGGTATGATCACCGATCCCGTCTATGAGGGGAAATCCATGCAGGGCATGATTGATCTGGTGAAGAAGGGATATTTCCCGGAAGGCTCGAAAGTGCTCTACGCCCATTTGGGCGGTGCGCCTGCCCTGAACGGCTATGGGTATGCGTTTCGCAACGGCTGAAACCATCAGATAGACGACCGGCCCGAAAAGGGCCGGTCTGTAGACATTTCAGCCGCGGACGCCAGCCTTCTTGGGGGCAAATGTGGCGCGAGTCGTGGTGGTCGCAGTCGGCATCCGATCCACAGGGCGGCGGTTGCTGTTGGCAGAGACGGTGCGCATGCCGACCGGGCGGATAATGGTCTTGGCAGCGGCGGGACGGGCGACCGGGGTGGGGGCCGGTGCAGGCACAGCCTTGGCCTTCTGGGCCAGCGTAACCCAGCGCATGATGGCTTCAAAAGCATGGCGACCTTCGCGGCGCGCGATGGCGAGGCCCTCTTCACTGAGCAGACAGGTGGCGCCGATTTCTTTCCAGTTCGGACGTCCGCCATGCAAAGGTGGGGTGGCCTGACGAACGATCAGCCCGAGCATATAGCTGCGCAAATTCTGATAATCGGATTTGGCAAGTGCCGGCGCAAGCCGCACTTCGCAAAAGGTTTCGATTTTCCGATGAAATACCGGAGCGGAAGGGGTCAATCTTGGCATAATACTCGCAACTCATGAATGGCCCGGCGGTGAGATGCCGGGGTGGCGCTGCTACAGCATAATCGGCCCGACCGCAAGCGATTGGGTTGAAAATTATGCAGTATATTGAATATGTTACAGCGTGACGCAGATGTCGTCGCCGACGCATCGCGCTGTAAGACATGGATGTTAAAAAAGTCTTGCATCAGCCAAAGGGAGAGACCGCGAAGCAGCGGTCAATCACCTGCGAACCGATAGGGGAGCGCCGCTTTACGACTGTCCGGGTGTCTTAGTCAACCCAGTGCCTGGCTCGCCAATCCATAAGTTATGGCATGGGGCTCCGAGTGGCCCTTGCCATCGGCACCCGGTTCCCCTTTTGGTCCGACCGGCCAGGGTGCTCGCTGTGACATGGTGGTGACGGTATCGAACAAGGAAAGCCCGGATTCCAGCAGGAATTCCGCAAAGACACCGGAGCTATGCCGCGTATCCAGCCGCAGGAACCGCCCCTGATGGCGTGCGACATGAGGTCGCGTCACGGCGATGGCATCTTCATCGCTTGCGGCGACCACCGGGCCGATCACGTGACCGCGCCCGAAGGGCCGCGACAGCGAGAAACCGACGATTTTACCGGCGCGCAGCAGTGCCACGCCTTCGGACAGGGGCAGGAGGTTGGCAAGCCAGCGCTGTCGATTTGCACCGAAGGCAATTTCATCCAGCGCAGCGAGATCCGGCAAATCCTCGGGTTTTATCACGCGCAGCTGTGCGCCATCGGTGGGCTTTACGGTCTCCGGTGGCAGCCTTGCCTCGGATAGCCTTGCCTCGCCTTGGTACTGAAAGACCGGAGCCTCGATGGCAAAGCCGATACTGCGATAGAGGCGTCTTGCCGCACGGGTAGAGTTCAGCCCCAGCCGTGCGAAGGGGATGCTGGCGAGGATATGCTCCATCAGCCAGCGGCCCGTGCCCAGCGTTTGCAGGCGTGGCGAGGTAATCACCATGCCGATGGTGGCGAAATTTTCGTCCATGGTAAACCACATGGCCGAGCCAAGCACTCGGTCAATAGGGTCAATGGCCGCGACGCCTTGGCCATTTGCCAGCAGAAAAGCCCAATCCTCAGTCCTGTGCGGCCAGCCGACGGCGACGGAAAGACCATGCAGGCGATCGATGCCGACGTCATGAATATCTGTTAACGTCAGTTCAAAGGATTCCACCTGGATCGACGTTTTCACCGTCACATTGAATTCCTTGCATTGGGTCGGTTTGCAGAGGATGCCGCCGATGCTTATCTAAAACCGTCCAAGGCAATAGATTCTACTGAAACCGCATGAATTTCCAGCAGGTTTTATCGAAAAAACTGCCAAGAGCGACACTTAGCCTGATGAAAGCGCGTTACGTTCACCTCCAACTCTCATTTTTTCTCGCACCGGCCTCGTCAATGACGCCGGATGGGACCGTCCAGCTCTAGGATAATCATGGCCTTTCTCTTCAACTCAGATCCGGTGCGTGGCGCGGTCTTCGCGCAGGCCTTCGCGCGTGACATGCCCGATGTGGATTTTCATGTCGCGCCATCGCCGGTTGATCCCAAACATGTCCGCTACCTGATGACCTGGGCGATGCCGGAGGCAATCGAGCGTTATACCAATCTCGAAGTGCTGTTTTGCATCGGCGCCGGTGTTGATCAGTTCTATCCCGGCCGGCTGCCCGATACCGTCAAGCTGGTGCGGATGGTGGAGGATGGAATCGTGCGGATGATGCAGGAATATATTACGCTGGCCGTGCTTTCTGTTCACCGCAAACTGCCAGCCTATCTTCACCAGCAGCAACAAGGTGAATGGCAGCCCCTGCCGATATACCAGGCACTTGGGCAACGGGTGACGGTGCTGGGCCTGGGCCTGCTGGGGCAGGCGGCGCTGGAGCGGCTGAAGCCTTTCGGTTTTCAACTGTCAGGCTGGAGCCGTTCGCCGCGTGAAATCGATGGCGTTACCTGCCATGCCGGAATAGAGGTGCTGCCGGATCTGCTGGAGCAGACCGATATTCTCGTCTGTCTTTTGCCGCTGACAGCCGAGACCCGGCATTTCCTCAATGCCGACCTTTTTGCCCGCCTGCCGCGTGGTGCAGCACTCGTCCACGCCGGGCGTGGTGCGCAACTGGATCAGACGGCGTTGCTGGCAGCGCTCGAGAGCGGCCATCTCGCCAGCGCCTTTCTCGATGTCACCGATCCTGAGCCGCTACCACCGGACCATCCGCTGTGGCGACAGGCGAATGTGATCATCACACCCCATATTGCCAGCGTCACCCAACCGGAAACGGCGGCCATTGCGGTGATCGACAATATCCGCCGTCATCGCGCTGGTGAAGAGATGATTGGCCTTGTTGATCGTGAGCGCGGATATTAAAGATTTTCCAACTCCAACGGTGCCAGCGACGGCATCTCTACCTATGTTTCAACGGCAGGACGGACCTTTCGTCTCACTCAATTGAGGACTTTCTATGCATAATCTCAAAGACAAGACCTTGCTGCGCCAGCAGGGCCTGATCGGCGGCGAATGGGTCGATGCCGCATCCAACAAGGTGATCGACGTTATCGATCCGGCCACGCAAGCGGCGAGCGGCACGGTGCCGGATATGGGCGCCGACGACACACGCGCCGCCATCAAGGCTGCCGAAAAGGCCTTCAAGCTCTGGAAGAGAAAGACCCATGCCGAGCGCGCCGGGCTGCTGGAAGCCTGGTACGGCCTGATGATCGAGCATGTCGAGGATCTGGCGCTGATTCTGACAATGGAACAGGGCAAGCCGCTGGATGAGGCGCGAGGCGAAATCCGCTACGGTGCCTCCTTCGTCAAATGGTTTGCGGAAGAGGCCCGCCGCATCGGTGGCCATACCATTCCCTCGCCAACCACCGATCGCCGCATCGTTGTGCTGAAGGAGCCAGTTGGGGTCTGCGGCATCATCACGCCCTGGAATTTCCCCAATGCGATGATTACCCGCAAGGTGGCTCCAGCCTTGGCGGCGGGCTGCACCGTGGTCATCAAGCCCTCGGATTTCACGCCCTATTCGGCGCTGGCGCTGGGTGTGCTGGCCGAACGCGCCGGTATTCCGGCGGGTGTCATCAATATCGTCACCGGCATGCCGACCGAGATCGGCAATGAAATCATGGCCAATGACGTGGTGCGCAAGATTTCCTTCACCGGCTCGACCCGGGTCGGATCGCTGCTGATGCGCGGTGCCGCCGATACGATCAAGAAGCTCAGCCTGGAGCTGGGCGGCAATGCGCCGTTCATCGTGTTTGACGATGCCGATCTTGATCTGGCAGTCGAAGGTGCGATCCTCTGCAAATTCCGCAATGGTGGCCAGACCTGCGTTTGCGCCAACCGCATCCTGGTTCAATCAGGCGTATACGATGCCTTCGCGGCCAAGCTGACGGCACGCGTCAATGCCATGAAGGTTGGCCCTGGAACTGAGAAAGGGGTCTCCATCGGGCCGATGATCAACGAGGCCGCGATTGGCAAGATCCGCCAGCATGTCGAGGATGCCGTTTCCAAGGGCGCGAAGATCGCCACCGATGCGCACAGATTGCCGCAGGGTTCGCAGTTTACGGCACCGGTGGTCTTGACCGGTGCGACAACCGACATGCTGCTGGCCAGCGAGGAGACTTTCGGTCCGGTTGCGCCGCTGTTCAAGTTCGAAACCGAGGAAGAAGCGTTGGAGATTGCCAATGGTACGCCCTTCGGTCTGGCTGCTTATTTCTACACCGAAAGCCTGAAGCGCTCCTGGCGGGTGGCCGAGGCGCTGGAAGCGGGGATGATCGGCCTGAATACCGGGGCGATTTCCACGGAAGTGGCACCGTTTGGCGGCGTCAAGCAGTCCGGCCTTGGCCGCGAAGGCGCACAGATCGGCATTGAGGAATATCTGGAAATGAAGACTTTCCATATCGGCGGTCTGGCCTGATATTCGCTTATGGTTCCGGGGCAGGGAAACCTACCCCGGAATATGAAAGGCCCGCCGGAAATAGGCGCGGAACGCCTCCATGGCCGGGCTGAAGTCCGCATTGCGTCGCCACGCAAGGCCAACATCCATGGATGGTACCGGATCGGTCAGCGTGACCGTCTCGATCCGTCTGCCCTCCAGCGACCATGGCCGATGCACCATATCGGAGAGAATGGCGACGCCCTGGCCATTGGCAACCAGTGAGCGCACGGCTTCGACCGAGGATGTCCGCAACGTCACCTTCGGCTGGTAGGGTGTCGGGCTCCAGTATTTCAGCGTGGTATGGGACGCTTCGTCCACGGTCAGCATGATATAGTTTTCCTCCGCGACGTCCTTCAGCCCGACCGAGGGACGGGTCAGTAGCGGATGGCGGGCGGGCAGCCAGAGCCGCCGCTGCGAATTCAGCAGGGTTTCGGTGGTCAGTTCCGGGTTGAGAATGTTTGAGGTCAGCAGCACGGCGACGTCATATCGATTGGCGAGCAGGCCTTCCTCGACGCTTTCCCGGTTGAGTTCGAACAGTTGAATATCGACGCCCGGAAATTGCCGTTTCAACCGCTCGATATGCAGCGGCAGAAAATAACCGATCACCGTATAGCTGGCAGCGACGCTGAGTTTTCCCTGCACCTTGCCGGTGACGGGATTGAGCGTGGTGATGTCATCAACCTTTCGCAGAATATCATAGGCCTGGGATAGCAGCAGACGTCCGGCTTCTGTCAGGTCCATGCCGTGCGGCGTACGCTCGAACAGCGGCGCGCCGACAATGGTTTCAAGCTCCTTGATCGCCGTGGTCACCGCCGATTGCGAGATGGCGAGGTTGATGGCGGCCTGCGAGACCTGCCCGGATTCAGCGGTCGCCACGAAATAGCGGATCTGGCGTAGACTGAGCGACATGACGCGAACTCCCATCGTTATTTTTGATAGCATCATCTGAAAATCAGAATGATTAATCTTCTGATTGTGGCGGCTGAGATATTCGCCTGCATTGTGTGGTCTACAGGACGAAAAACATTCAAACTTTTCTCTGGGTCCTCCACACTCCTATCATCAGTAAATCAGATAATGGCTTTCTGAAAATACCATTTTTCAAATGACGGTTTTCTGCCTACCTTTTTCTGACGAAAATGATGGCACTTGAGTTTTTTGCATAAAAATAAAGCATAGAGGTTCCCTGTGGCGCTTGAATCTGTCGATATCAATTGTGATCTGGGCGAGGCCTTTGGCCGCTGGCGGGTCGGCGATACCGCCGATCAGGCTTTGATGGGGCTTATCAGTTCTGCCAATATCGCCACCGGCTTTCATGCTGGCGACCCCAACTTGATGGATGAGACCGTGCGGCTGGCGGTGGAACATGGTGTCGGTATCGGCGCTCATCCCGGTTACGATGATCTCCAGGGCTTTGGGCGGCGTAAGATCAATGGCACGCCGCGCGAATTGGTCAACGATATCGTCTATCAGGTGGGAGCGCTGAAGGAATTCGTGCGCCGCCATGGCGCAAGTCTGCAACATGTGAAGCCGCACGGCGCGCTTTATATGGAAATGGCTGTCAATCCCGAACTGGCGCAGCTTTTCGTGCACTATATGCGCACCGCCAGCCCCAATGCCTATGTGCTGTGCATGGCAGGTTCGGCCACCGAAATTGCCGCGCGCGAGGCGGGGCAACCGGTGGCGCGGGAGTTCTACGCTGACCGCGATTATGACGAAAGCGGTTCCATCGTCTTTACCCGCGATGCCGGGCGACCCGATCCTGCCGCCATTGCCCGAAAAGTGCTGCGTGCCTGTCTGGAGGGCAAGGTCACGGCGGTAACGGGTAAGGATATCGAGGTGCCATTCGAGACCATCTGCTTCCATTCCGACACGCTGGGCGCTTTCGATATCGTCCGCCATATGCGCGACGCCCTGGTCGCTGAAGGCATCCGCATTTCGCCTCTTTCAGACATTCTCAAATAACCGGAGACAGCCATGAGCACCCACGAGATCAGATCGCCCCTGCCTGGCACATTCTACCGCAAGCCGTCTCCCGATGCCCCGAGCTTCAAAAATGATGGAGACGCGGTGGCTGAAGGCGATGTTATCGGCCTGATTGAGGTGATGAAGACCTTTCATGAAGTGCATGCGGATGCCGCTGGCACCGGTCTGGTGTTCGTGGCGGAAGACAATGAGCCGATCATGGCCGGTCAGGTGATCGCTGAGGTGCAGGCATGAGTATTTCGTCGCTGCTGGTGGCCAACAGGGGGGAGATTGCCGTTCGGATCATCCAGGCGGCCAAGGCGCAGGGTATTCGCACCGTGCAGGTTCATTCCACCGCCGACCGCGACATGCTGGCGGTGAAACTGGCCGATCAGGCGGTGGAGATTGGCCCGCCATCGGCGGCCAAATCCTATCTGAATATCGAGTCCGTGCTGAAAGCGGCACTGGAAACCGGCGTCGATGCGGTACATCCGGGCTATGGCTTCCTCTCCGAAAACGCCGCTTTTGCCAAGGCCGTCACCGATGCCGGGTTGATTTTCATCGGTCCGAGCCATGAAGCTATCAGCCTGCTTGGTGACAAGGTCGAGGCCCGCAAGGTGGCGATGCAGGCCGGTGTGCCGACTGTGCCGGGTTCAAATGGCCGGGTGGATGACCTGAATGCAGGGCGTGTTATTGTCGAGACAATCGGTTTTCCTGTGATGATCAAGGCGGCTGCCGGTGGCGGTGGCCGGGGCATTCGCATTGCCGAAACCATGGAGGATTTCGAGCGGCATTTCCCGCAGGCATCCTCCGAAGCGTTGGCTGCGTTTGGCGATGGCGGTCTTTACATCGAGAAGGTCATTACCCGCGCCCGCCATGTCGAAGTACAGATCCTCGGCGATGGGGAAAATGCCATTCATTGCTTCGAGCGGGAATGCTCGCTGCAACGCCGCCGCCAGAAGGTTTGGGAAGAAGGTCCATCGGTGCGCCTGCCTGCTGATGTGCGAAAAGCCCTGTGCGCCAGCGCCGTGGCGCTGGCGCGGTCGGTCAATTATCGCGGCGCAGGCACGGTTGAATATCTCTATGATGAGCAGAGCGGCGAATTTTATTTCATCGAGGTCAATACCCGCATCCAGGTCGAGCATCCGGTGACGGAAATGATTACCGGCATCGATCTGGTGCAGGAAATGATCCGCATTGCCGGTGGCGCGTCTTTGTCGCTGCGTCAGGAGGATGTGGTGCTCTCCGGCCACGCTATCGAATGCCGGATCAATGCCGAGGACCCGGCACGTGGCTTTCTGCCCGGTCCCGGCACGGTCTCAACCCTGCACATTCCCGAGGGCGACGGCATCCGCTTCGATACCATGCTCTATGAAGGCTATCAGGTGCCGCCCTTCTACGATTCCCTGCTCGGCAAGCTGATCGTCTGGGCGCAAACCCGTGAAGCCTGCCTGGAAAAGCTTGGCGCGGCGCTGGAGCATTTCGAGATCGGCGGTCTTGCCACCACCATTCCGCTGCACAAAAAGCTGGTGGCTGATCCCTCCGTGCGAAGCGCCGATGTCCATACCCGGTTTCTGGAGCCCTGGCTGGAAACGGCCTTTCCGCCTGCCCAATCTGTTCCCCTGAAGGAGACTGTCTGATGGCGATGCGCTATACATTCGGCGGTGATGAGCATCTGTTCGTGGAATGCAGCGAGGCGATGTCGCTGGAGGCCTTCTTCACCTCGCTTTCGATGACCAACGGCATTTCACAAGCCCGGATCAAGGGCGTTACCGAGATCTGCCCGGCCAATGCCTCTTTCCAGGTCAAGTTCGATCCTGATGTCATTCATCCCGATGACATCCTGAAGGAAGTCCAGGCCATCGAGGTGGCGGCGGCGAAAAGCGATCCGGTGATTGCCACGCGGATCGTCGAAATCCCGGTGTTCTACAACGATCCCTGGACCCATGAGACACTGATGCGGTTTCGTGAGCGGCATCAGGAGCCTGATGGGACCGATCTCGATTATGCCGCCAAGATCAACAATTACTCAAGTGTTGCGGACTTCATCGCCGCCCATGCCGGGTCGCCGTGGTTTGTCTCCATGGTCGGCTTCGTGTCCGGCCTGCCCTTCATGTACCAGATGGTTGAGCGTCAGCGGCAGATCGAGGTGCCGAAATATCTGCGACCCCGCACCGATACGCCGAGGCTGACGGTCGGCCACGGTGGCTGTTTCGGCTGCATCTATTCGGTACGCGGTGCCGGTGGCTATCAGATGTTCGGTATTACCCCGATGCCGATCTACGATCCGACCCAGACCACCTCTTACCTGCGCGACTTCATGGTGTTCTTCAAACCGGGCGATATCGTCAAGTTCAAGCCGGTGGATAGAGACGGTTACGATCAGGCGGTGGAAGAGGTGGACAAGGGCATATTCGTGCCGCCGATCCGCGAGGTGCGCTTTGATCTCTCGGAATTCCAGAAAGACATCGGCGGCTATAACGCAAGGCTGGAGGGCCTTCTCCATGGTCATTAAAGTTTTGCATCAAGGGCTTGCCACCACGGTTCAGGATCTGGGCCGTCCCGGCTATTTTCACCTCGGCATTCCCCAGGGCGGGGCTATGGATCGGCTGGCGCTGAAGGCCGCCAATCTGCTCGTCGGCAACGATGAAGGGGCGGCGGGGCTGGAGGCGGTGTTCATCGGGCCGAAGCTGGAATTTGCCGCTGACACCATGGTCGCCGTCACCGGAGCCGAGATGCCGATCCGGCTAGACGGCGAGGAGCAGCCCGGCTGGACCGCCTTCAAGGTGCGGGCAGGTCAGGTGCTGAGTTTCGATTTCCTGAAGGCGGGGGCGCGGATCTATATTGCTATTGCTGGTGGTATCGATGTTCCGCTGGCGCTCGGATCACGCTCCACCTATGCCATAGGAGCGCTTGGTGGCTTTCAGGGCCGCGCGATTGCTGCTGGAGATCTATTGCCGGTCGGGCAGGCGAAGCCTGTACCGGAAGGCCGGACCATTCCGCAGGCGCTGCGCCGCCGTCCGGGCGCGCCTGCCGAATTGCGCGTGTTGCCCGGTCTCTACTGGGATCGGCTGACGGAAGAGGCAAAGGGCAATTTCTTTGAAGACGAATGGAAGGTAGCGCCGGAAGCCGACCGGATGGGCTACCGGTTTCGGGGCGGGAGCAAGCTGGACTTTGTACCCCGCACCCCGCCGTTTGGGGCAGGCTCCGATCCGTCCAATATTGTCGATAGCTGCTATCCCTACGGCTCGATCCAGGTGCCGGGCGGCAGTGAGCCAATCGTCTTGCACCGCGACGCCGTTTCCGGCGGCGGCTATTTCATGGTCGGCACGGTGATCTCAGCCGATATGGACCTGATCGGCCAATTGCAGCCGCATACGCCGACCCGGTTCGTCAAGGTGAACATGGAGCAGGCATTGGCGGCGCGTCGTGAGCGGCAGGCGATGATCCGCGACATCAGCGCCTCTCTGTCAAACGTGTAGGAGGGCAGGTCATGACAGGGTCGGCGTCACGCTCATTCCTGAACGCGGGTCAGATAGGCCGCCGTGGCGCCTGGATCGGGAATGATCGCGACGATCTTCATCTGGGCTATGGTCCGGTTCAAGGCGGCATCCAGATGGGTGCCGTGCATGGCCGCCGCAGCCGTGGTCGCCCCACGGGCCAGCAACTCGACGATCAGCCTAAATTCAGTAATCGTCGTCAGGTCGCCGGGCAGGCCGAGGCGGGCCAGCAGGCTGGTCGCCGCCGTCACCGGCAGAAGATTGTTGCGGATCAATTCGCGCAGCTTCTCATTGGGCGTGGCGAGAATGCAGATGTCGATGAAGCCTTGTTGCATCTCCATCACATCTCTGAGGCCATCCCCGGCATGATCTCTCTCCAGCTGCCGAAGCCGTTCCAGCAGGCAAAGCAGCGCTTCACTGTCGATATGGGGCGCAGCCGTCGTCAATGCCTGCGGCTCCAGCATGGCACGCAACCCGAAATGATCCTTGATGGTCTGGGCGGTCAACGGACCAGCGATCCAATGGGAGCTTTGGTTCTTGCGCACCAGTCCCCGCTCGCTCAGCCGCGCCAGCACATCGCGCACCACCGTGCGGCTGACGTTGAAATGGCTGGCAAGTTCGGTCTCGATGATCCGGTAGCGGCCAAACACCACGCATCCGGCCACATCACGCTCCACGGTGTCGTAAATCCGCTCCCAGGAGGACCGGTTCTGCAAAGCGTCGTCGGCATGTTTGGCAACGGTCAGGCCGATGCTGCGGATATCGGTTCTCAGTGGCTCGATGCCAAGACCTGTCGGGCCAACGAGATAGCCGCGCCCTTGAAACCGATGCACCAGCCCGTCCGCCTCCAGCGCCTGCAAGGCGCGCTGTACCGGTGCGCGGGACGTTTGCAGGATCTCGGCAATATGGCCTTCCAACAGCACAAGTCCTTGCGGCAACAGGCCTTCGGCGATGTTGGAGCGCAGCACGGCCTCGGCAATTTCATAGCGGCGTTGGCCGGTTTGTGTCGTCATGGCGCAGGCTGTTCCCGTTGGTGTGTAATCTCTGTAAGGCGAAAACCGCTTTCGAGACTAGAGGGATAAAAAGCAATATGCGCATGCAGCATCTTATTTTTGGATATCGTGTGCAATAGTCATTTTTAAAAGCGTCTCCGGATTGGCCAAGGTATGGGTCATCCGGGTGCAATTGAAGGCGTTCAATTGAAGGAATTCCTGAAAAACCGGCAGAAATGTCGGCTTTGGTGGATCTGTCTGTGCTTGCGTGTTGAGATTTTGAGGGTGTAGGTTTGCGGAATGCCTGGTGTTTAACCCTAAAAATCAACTGAATTCAAAAATCCTGAAAAAGTATATTGAATACAAAAATCATCCATGCCATGCTTCGTCTGTATCGTGCCAATAGAAGCACGGACAAGCGGAACGAATAGAAAAATGCCCGATTGCCGATTCCTGTGATGCGCCTTTGTTGAAGGGCGCAAGCGCTCTTCCTGTGTTCGCAGGGAGGGTGTTCGGGTCCGGCTGGCTGGGCGCAACTGGCGAGAACCGACGTGACATCCGTGCTCGAGCTACACAATCTGGTCAAGACCTATGGGGATACACGCGCCCTTGATGGCTTGAGCCTTTCGCTGCCCGACAATCATTATATTTCGCTACTTGGCCCAAGCGGATCGGGAAAGACAACGCTGCTCCGGGTGATTGCCGGTTTCGAGCGGTGTGAGGGCGGTTCTATCCGCTTTGCCGGACAGTCCATGCAGGACGTGGCGCCGCATCGGCGGGGCATCGGCTTTGTCTTTCAGAATTTCGCGCTGTTTCCGCATCTAAGCGTGCGGGAAAATATCAGCTTCGGTCTCGCCAATCGTGAGGTGGCACCGGTGACCAATGCTGGCGAAGTGGCCGACAGGGTGCGTGACATCATCGCGCTTGTTGGCTTGCAAGGTTTGGAAACCCGTGCCATTACCCAGATTTCCGGTGGCCAGAAACAGCGTGTTGCCTTGGCCCGCACCCTGGTTACAGAGCCGAAAATGGTGCTGCTGGACGAGCCGCTTGGCGCGCTGGACGCCAATCTGCGGGCCCGGATGCGCAATGAGTTGCGCGACATCCGCGAGCGCTGCGGCGTTACCTTCCTGCATGTCACCGGCAGCGAGAGCGAGGCGCTGGCCATGGGCGACATGGTTCTGGTGCTGGATCGTGGGCGCATTGCCCAGACCGGCAGTTCGGACACCATCTATAACCGCCCCGTTTCCGCCGATGTGGCGCGCTTCCTGAATTGTTACAATCTTTTTTCCGGCGCGGTCGATGGCAACAGTTTCGTGGCCCCGGCAGGCCGTTTGCCGCTCGGCGGTTTCAGACAATCCGCTTCGACCCCCGCCTATGCCATTCGCCACGATCGGATTTCCATCCGTCCGCTGATTGCCGAGCGGGGCAGCGATGAAGTGGCAATCGAAGCCAGCTTTCTGGCTGAGGAATATACCGGATCGGCGGTCTATTCGTTTTTCTCGGCGGATGATGGTTCTGTCTTCGAAGTGGAAACTCATTTGAGCAAGGACGCCCGCCCGATCCTCGAACCGCAGACCCGCTACGCGCTGGTCTGGAACAAGGAGCACGCCCTTGTCTATGCATAATCAAGCCCTTGGTGACACCATCGTCCCCGTCACGGAACCTGCCGCCAAGCCGTCGCGCATCTCCTTCTGGCTGGTGCTGCCGGGTGTCGTCTGGATGTTGCTGTTCCTGGTCCTGCCGATGTTGATGATGGTCTATGTGTCCTTCTGGACGCAAACCACCTTCACCATCAAGCCGGTATTGACGCTGCAAAGCTGGATCACCTTTTTTTCCAGCGATACCTATCTGGGTGCGCTCTGGACCACGGTCAGGATCTGGCTGCTGGTGCTGGTTGCGACCTTGGCTGTCGGCTATCCGGCGGCGCTGTTTGTCGGGCTGTTCGTCAAAAACAAGACGCTGCAAACCGTGCTTCTGGTGCTCTGCGTCATTCCGTTCTGGACCTCCTTCCTGATCCGGGTTCTCGCCTGGCGGCCGATGCTTGGCAAGGAAGGGGCGATCAACATGATCCTGATGAAGCTTGGCATCGTCAGCCACCCCATCGAAGTCCTGCTGTTTTCCGAACTGTCTGTCATCATCGGCATGACGCAGATCTATTGCGTGTTCATGGTCGGCCCCATCGCCTTCATGCTGGGACGGATCGAGCCGGCAATCATCGAGGCGGCGCAGGATCTCGGGGCCGGTTTCTGGCGGATCTTCCGCACCATCATCCTGCCGATGTCGATGCCGGGCGTGGTGGTGGGCGCGATCTTTGTCTCGGTCATGGTTCTCGGTGAATTCGCTACCTCGGCGGCACTGTCGGGCCGCAAGGTCAATCTGCTCGGCAATATCATTGTTACCCAGGTGGGCTCGCTGAAATGGGCTTTCGCGGCGGTGGCGGGCGTCGTGCTGACCCTGCTGATGGGGCTGGTTGTCGCGGCGCTGCTGCGGGTCGTCGATCTCAGGAAGGAGTTGTAGGATGAATTCCGGAGCGGTCAAACTGGGGCTTGGCGTCTATACCACGCTGTTTCTGGTGTTTCTCTATGGGCCTTTGGTGGTTCTCGCCATCCTGTCTTTCCAGACGGGACCGGAAGGCGGTCCGCAATTTCCGATCATCGAATGGTCGGTCTATTGGTACAAGCACCTGTTCGGCCTGACGCCGCCGTCGCGCATTGCGCCACTGCCGATCAACGATGCCCTGGTGCGATCCATGGGGTTGGCGGTGATGACGATGATCGTCTCCACCGTGCTGGGGGTTATTTCGGCGCAGGCTTTTCGCAGCCGGTTCAAAGGCTCCGGCCTGGTCTTCTACCTGATCGTGTTAGGCATGATGGTGCCGGGCGTGCTGGTCGGACTTGGCATGGCGCTGGTTGCCAATACTCTTGGCATTGACCGCCACTGGTGGGGTACGGCCTTCGTGCTGCATGTGGTCTACACCTTCCCCTTCGCCTTCCTGGTGATGCTGGCCATCTTCAATCGCTTCGATCCGAGCGTTGAGGAAGCGGCCTGGTCGCTTGGCGTCAGCCCGATGCGGACGTTTCGCAAGATCACCTTTCCGCTGATCTTTCCGGGTGTGCTGTCGGCCATGCTGTTTGCCTTCACGCTCTCCTATGACGAGTTTTCCCGCACGCTGTTTGCCTCTGGCCGCGACCTCACCCTGCCGCTGGCGATCTACGGGACGTTTTCGGTGGAAGTGCATCCGAATGTCTTCGCTTTCGGCGTGCTGACCACGCTGTTTTCCTTCGCGCTGCTTGGCACTTACGCCGTGCTGATGGGGCTTTCGGTGCGCCGCGCCCGGCGCATCGCCGTGCAGGAGGACGCATGATGGAAAAGTCCGCTTTCCCTTCCGCCATTGTCACCGGAGCCGGTTCCGGCATTGGTCTCGCCATTGCGCTTCGGCTGGCAAAAGACGGGTATGGCGTGCTGGTCAACGATCTTGCCCTGGAAAGAGCGAAAGCCGTCGCCGAAGAGATCACGGCGTCTGGTGGCAAGGCCTCGGCCTATGCCGGGGATGTCTCGGAGGAGACGCAAGCGGCGGCGATCTGCGCTGCTGCCGTCGTCGCCCATGGCCCGGTGGTGCTGCTGGTCAACAATGCCGGTATCGCCCATCAATCGCTGTTTGAGCATCTTGAAGTCGCTGATTTCGACCGAATGTTTGCAGTGCATGTGCGCGGTAACTTCCTGATGACCCGCGCCGTGTTACCTCCGATGCTGGAGCGGGGAGACGGCGTGATTGTCAATATCGCCTCGCAACTCGGCCAGATCGGTGGCGTCGAACTGGTGCATTATTCCGGCGCCAAGGCAGCGATTATCGGCATGACCAAGGCCTTGGCACGCGAAGTCTCTGCCCGTGGCGTGCGCGTCAATGCGGTCGCCCCCGGCCCAATCAATACGCCGCTGGTCATGGGCCTTTCAGAAGACTGGCGGAATGCCAAGCGAGCCCAATTGCCGCTTGGCCGGTTCGGTGAACCGGAGGAAGTGGCCGCCGCCGTCTCCTTCCTTGCCTCCCCGGATGCTGCCCTTTTCGTCGGCCAGACACTGGGTCCGAATTCCGGCGATGTGATGCTTTGAACCCTGAAGGAATAGACAGATGAGCAACCAGAACCAGCGGATCGTCATCATCACCGGAGCCGGGATTGGCATCGGCGCTGCCGCGGCTAAAGCCTTTGGTGCGCTCGGTGATCATGTCGTCGTCACCGATATTTTGGACGCAGAAGGCGAGGCGGTGGCGCAGGCCATTCGCGCTGCCGGTGGCTCGGCGGAGTTTCACTATTATGACGTGCGCTCGACACCGGCAGCCGATGCGCTGGTTGCCGATATCGAGGCGCGGCTTGGCCGGATCGATGTGGTGGTTGCCAATGCTGGCATTGCGCATCGTGTGCCGCTGAAAGAACTGACCGATGAAAAATGGGACCTGACCTTCGATATCGATCTCAAGGGCATCTTCCGCCTCGTTCGGGCGGCTACTCCTGGGATGCGCGCCCGCAAAACCGGGGCGATTGTCGCGCTCTCGTCGATCATGGGCATTGCCTATGGCTGGGATGAGCATGTGCATTATTCCGCTGCCAAATCCGGGGTGGTGGGGCTGGTGCGCGGTCTGGCCGTCGAGCTTGCCCGTGAGGGTGTGCGGGTCAACGGCATTGCGCCGGGCTATATCCGCACCGCGCAATTGCTGTCGGAGGAAAACTCTCTCGGGCCGGTGGGGGCCGAAAAAGCCGCTGAAATCATCCCGATGGGACGGCTCGGAACACCCGACGATATTGCCGATGTCATCACTTTCCTTGCCTCCAATGCCGCCCGCTACATGACCGGCCAGGTGCTGGTCGTCGATGGTGGCCTGCTTGTTGGGCGTTACTGAAAGCAACAATCAACAACAACAAAAACCGGCAAAGCCGGATCGGGAACTCAAAACTGGAGAACTGCCATGTCATTACTGGAACTCAATCGCAGATCACTTCTCAAACGCTCCACCGGCATGATGGCGCTGGCCATGGGGGCAGGCACGCCCTTCCTCTCGTCGCGGGCAGCCTATGCCCAGGCAACCAGCCTTGCCAGCCAGCAGCTGCGCACCATCGGCCTGTCGGTGACGGTGCAGGAGCGCATTCTCAATGACTTCAAGAAGGCCTCCGGCGTTGGCGGCACATCCGGCACGGCGGCAACCTTCCCGGATGCGCAGACCAAAATCCTGTCCGGCTCGAAAGATTACGATTGCTGGGAAATCATCGCCGAGCGCCTGCCTGCCATCGTCATGACCAACAATGTCGAGCCGGTACCGGCTTCCGGCTTGAAAAATTGGGCGAATATCCGCGACACCTTCACCAAGCCATCCGACAAATGGGACTTGAAGGCGCAGATCGTCGGGCAGATCTGGGCTGATGAAGGACAGACGACACTGAACATGGTGCCAGCCGTCTATAACTACGATTCCATCGGTTATAACCCGGATGTTGTCTCCGCCGAAGAGGCCAATAGCTGGGCGGCGATTTTCGACAAAAAGTGGAAGGGCAAGTCCGGGCTCAACACCGATCCGCTGATTGCCTTTGGTCAGGCGATCATGGCGATGAACACGCTTGGCCTGCTCAACGTCAAGAACCCCGGCAATCCAAGCGCCAAGGAAATCGACGAGGCGGCGGCCTTCCTGGTGTCGAAGAAGAAGGAAGGCCAGTTCCGGGCGCTGTGGGGTGATTTCGGCGAACTGGTCAACCTGATGGCCTCAGGTGAGATGGTGGTCTGCGATGCCTGGCAACCGGCTGTCATGGCGGTGAAGGCGCAAGGCAAGTCCTGCAAATATGCGGTGCCGAAGGAAGGCTACCGCGCCTGGGCCATCGGCCCCTCGATGATTGCAGGTACGACGAACAAGGAAGCCGTCACAGCCTATGCCGATTACTGGCTGTCGGGCGAGCCTGGTATCGCGGTGTCGGAGCAGGGTTATTACTCGCCCTCCACCAATATCAAAAGCGTTATGGCACCGGAAAAATATGCCTTCTGGTACGAGGGCAAGCCTTGGACCGGCGCGCCGGAGCGCGGCATCAAGGAAGGCGACCTGCGCGATGGCGGCTCGCTGGAAGAGCGCGCCAAAAACGTCGCTTATTGGCATCAATGGCCGGATGAATACGACCATCTGGTGCAGAAGTGGGACGAGTTCCTGAACGCCTGACGAGACCGCCGTAGATCGGTTACTCGGTCTGCGTTCACCCACCGTCACCCTCGGGCTTGTCCCGAGGGTCTACTGCCGAGGGCCAAGCCATGATCGTCACCTGCATATCGCATCCCGGCAGATGCTCGGCACAAGGCCGAGCATGACGGCACGTTGCGTGACGGACGTGGCATCTGATCGCCCAAGAGGGCACCGCCTGGAGATTTAGGATGATTTACGATCTGGAACTGATTGATGTGGGCAAGGTCTATGACAATGGCACCACGGCTGTCAGCGCCTTCAGCCTAGCGGTCAAGAAAGGTGAGTTCATCGCGTTTCTCGGCCCATCCGGCTGCGGCAAGACCACGACGCTGAGGATGATTGCCGGGTTCGAGGGGATTTCCTCCGGCGATATGATGATCAAGGGCGTGCGCATGAACGATGTGCCGCCGCAGATGCGCCCGACCGCGACGATCTTTCAGAATTACGCGCTGTTTCCTCATATGAGCGTGCGCCGCAATGTCGCTTACGGTCTTGAAGTCAAAGGCATGGCCAAGGCCGAGCGCGACCGCAAGGTGGAGCGGATCATCGCCACGCTTGGGCTTGAAGACATAGCCGAGCGCAAGCCGGAAAAGCTTTCCGGCGGCCAGCGCCAGCGAGTAGCCTTGGCGCGGGGACTGGTGATCGAGCCGGACATTCTGCTTCTGGATGAGCCGCTTGGCGCGCTTGATGCCAATCTGCGCAAGGCGATCCAGAACGAGCTGAAAATCCTGCAACGGACGCTGGGCGTCACCTTCATTTTTGTCACCCATGCGCAATCGGAGGCGCTGGCGCTGTCCGACCGGGTGGTGGTGATGAATCAGGGCCGCGTCGAGCAGGTCAGCCCGCCGCATCAGCTCTATACCCGGCCCGCCACGCCCTTTGTGGCGCAATTCATTGGCCGAAACGCGATTTTTAAAGGGCATGCCCGCGCCGATGGCGCAGGCGACTTGCGGGTCGAGACCCCGGAGGGATTGCTTGCAGGCTTGGTCAATGGTCAGGTAGCCGACGGCGGCCTTGCCAATCTCGTCGTTCCCGCCGAGGCCATTCAGGTTCATCATGGAAACCGCGAGCCGCTTGAGCGGGTGTCTGTCGCCCATGGTGGCAACGCGGTTCATGCCCGCATTCAACGTGCCGATGTCGTCGGTCATGTCTCGCATATTTCGGCGGTGCTGGCGGATGGTCGGTCTTTGTCTCTCGAGGCCCATGTCGAGAAATATCGCCCGGATGAGTTTCCGGTCGGCTCCGACGTGTTTCTGTCGTGGAAGCCTTCGGATGCCACCATTATCGCCGCACACTGACAGGTCCGCACCTGATCAAAAAGTCTTTATCAAAAGGAGAAAACACCATGGCAAAGGAAATCTTTTGCAGCTTCGGCATCGATGTGGATGCGGTGGCCGGCTGGCTCGGCTCTTACGGTGGCGAGGATTCGCCTGACGATATTTCCCGTGGTCTGTTTGCCGGTGAGGTCGGTGCGCCGCGCCTGCTGAAACTGTTCGAGCGCTTCGGCATCAAGACCACCTGGTTCATTCCCGGCCATTCCATCGAGACCTTCCCGGAACAGATGCAGGCTGTGGCCGATGCAGGCCATGAAATCGGCATTCACGGCTATACCCATGAAAACCCGATTGCCATGACCCGTGAACAGGAAACCGAGGTGCTGGACAAGTGCATCGAGCTGGTCACCAAGCTGTCTGGCAAGCGCCCGACCGGCTATGTGGCGCCCTGGTGGGAATTTTCCAATGTCACCAATGAATTGCTGCTGGAGCGGGGCATCAAATACGACCACTCGCTGATGCATAATGATTTTACGCCCTATTATGTGCGCGTTGGCGATAGCTGGACCAAGATCGACTATTCCAAGAAGCCCTCCGACTGGATGGTGCCTTTGAAGCGTGGCCACGAGACCGACCTGATCGAAATTCCGGCCTCGTGGTATCTCGATGACCTGCCACCGATGATGTTCATTAAGAAATCACCCAACAGCCACGGCTTCGTCAATCCGCATGATATCGAGCAGATCTGGCGCGATCAGTTCGATTGGGTCTATCGTGAAATGGATTATGCGGTTTTCCCGATCACCATTCACCCTGACGTTGCCGGACGCCCGCAGGTGTTGATGATGCTGGAGCGGTTGTTTGCCCATATGAGCAAGCATCCGGGGGTGAAATTCGTCACCATGAACGAGATCGCCGACGATTTCGCCAAGCGCTTTCCGCGCAAGAAGTAACAAGACGGCGGGGGCGGTGTGACGCCGCCCCTTGTCTGTGAAAGGAGATCGTCATGTGTTCACTCTGCGGTGTAATTGGCGGCAATGAACATTGGGCCGACGCCGTGGCCCGACCCGGCGTTTACACCCGCAACGGGGAGCGGGTGGACCGCCGCCGTGAACGGATGAACCGGGTGAACACCGCAAACCGGGTGCTGAAGGCTTATGGCCTGTCGCTATCCGACTGGCAGGGCTCATCCTACCTCCTGTCCAGCCTGACGGGAAAGACCGAGATCATCGAGGATCTCGGCCATCTCTGGTCGGTCGCTGAAAAAATGTCCGGTCGGGCCTGTGATCCGCTTGATCCGGTGCTGATCGCGCGGATGGAAACGGCCCGTAATGGCTGATGCAAGCGGTGCTATTCCCCAGTTCACGCCCGTCAATCTGCTAACCGGCTTCCTCGGCTCCGGCAAGACGACGCTGCTCAAGCGCTTGCTATCGGACCCGGCGCTTGCCGATACGGCGGTGCTGATTAACGAGTTCGGAGAAATCGGCCTCGATCATGACCTTGTGGAAACGGTTGATGGCGATACGGTGCTTTTGCAATCCGGCTGTGTTTGCTGCACCATTCGCGGCGATCTGGCTGAAGCCGTGCGAACCCTGCATGACCGCCGCGAGCGCGGTGAGATCGCACCTTTTCGTCGGGTGATGATCGAAAGCACCGGGCTTGCCGATCCGTTTCCGATCTTATCGACGCTGAAAGCCGATCCGGTCCTGCGCCATCATTTCCGCCACGGCAATGTCATCACGACGGTTGATGCCATTAACGGCTTAGGGCAGCTCGACGCTTATGGCGAGTCGGCGCGCCAAGTGGCGATTGCCGACCGGTTGGTGATCACCAAAACAGATATGACCGAAGCTCTCGAACAGCCTGATTTGACCGGACGGTTGATGGCCAGGATCGCGTCGATCAATCCCGATGCAGCGATACTGGCCGCTGCCGTCCCGGATTTCTCAGCCGCCAGCCTGCTGGATGATGATGCCAGCCTGCACAGTTCCTCCCTGCAATCGGCCAGTGGGTTTTACTGCGAAGCGCCAGGAGACGCCAGCCATAGCGGTGACTTCCGCTCCTTCGTGGTGACGGTGGATGAGCCGATCGACTGGACCGCCTTCGGCATCTGGTTGACGATGTTGCTCAACCGCCATGGTGCCAAGGTTATCCGGGTGAAGGGCATTTTGAACATCGCGGGTGAGGACCGGCCCGTTGCCATTCACGGGGTCCAACATCTGGTACATCCGCCCGTCCATATGGGCGGCTGGCCATCGACGGATCGGCGCTCCAGGCTGGTTTTCATTGTCGATGGATTGGAGACGGCGCTGATCAGGCGGTCTTTCGAGGCCTTTGCGATAAAGTGAGAGGCATGGATGGTGGCAGAGGCTCTATGGTTTTACGATAGCTTTATAAGTGAGTCAGGAATGTCAAACGCCAATGAACACCCATAACCCACCGGCTTCTTTTCCTGCGCCCGCCCTTCATACGCAAGGCAAGCCGCGTCTTCGGATACTCGGCACGGCGATTTCGTTGCTGGAGCCGTTGCGCGTTCAGGCGCAGCAGGATCTTGGCATCGAGGTCGTGTTCGACAACAATGATTTTCTGACCACCCAGCACAAGGCGGCGCAGGCGCCGGATAGTTACGACATCTACGATCAGTGCTTTCATAACCTGGATATCGTCTGGTACTGGCGGGCCATCCAGCCGATAGAACTGAAGCGGATCGACCTCTGGAACGAGATTTCCGATCTCACCAAGACCGGACGACTGGAGCCGAGTGCCCAACTGGGCAAGGGCGATGCACCTGTCAAGAAACTGTTCGTTCAGCCGGATCTGTCGCTGGGCGATAATCCGACCGGCCATATTTCCATGTTGCCGACCACCCATAATTTCGACAGTTTTGCCTATCGCAGTGATCTGGTGAAAAGCCCCAGGTCCGTGTCCAGTTGGGCAAGTCTGTTGGACGAGACCTGGGCGGGCCGGGTGGCGCTGATTGACGAGCCCGCCATCGGTATTTTCGATGCGGCTCTTGCTGCCGAGGCGGCTGGCCTGATGCGGTTCGATAATATCGGCAATATGACCGTGGCCGAGATCGACCGGCTGATCGCCATTCTGACAGAGAAGAAAAAATCCGGATTTTTCAGGGACTTCTGGCGCACCGCTGAGGATGCCGCAGCCCTGATGGTTAGGGGCCGCACCGATATCCAGAGCATGTGGTCCACAGGCATTACCATCCTGAGCGGTCAGGGCATGGCCGTGGAGCAGGCGGTGCCGGTCGAAGGCTACCGGGCCTGGCATGGCGGGCTTTGCCTGTCGCGTGGCCTTGAAGGCCGGATGCTGGATGTGGCCTATGACTATCTTAACTGGTGGATTTCCGGGTTGCCAGGTGCTGTCGTTGCGCGGCAAGGCTATTACATCTCCACGCCGCAGCGCTCAAAGGCGTATCTGAGCAAGGCGGAATGGGATTATTGGTATGGCGGCCTGCCCGCCGCGCAGGACTTGCCCGGACCGGATGGCGCAATGCGGATCAAGGCTGGCGAAAGCCGCAGCGGCGGGTCTTACTGGCAGCGTGCCAACCGCATCGCGGTGTGGAACACCACCATGGACGAACATAATTATCTGGTGCGTCGCTGGCTTCAGCTGATGGCGGCATAATATTGTATTAAAGGAGTAACCGATGACCCCAAACTTTTCAGGCCAAGGCCTTTCAGGCAAAAGCATTGCCCAGCTTGCTGTCTTGATCCAGTCCGGCGCGCTTGATCCGCAGGATCTGGCCCATCAGACGTTGGGGGCCATCCGGGATTACGGGGATCAGACAATTTTCACCCGGCTAACGCCGGAGCGGGCGATGCAGGAGGCCCAGGCTTCGGCATTGCGCATCCGGGCCGGTTGCTCGCTCGGCCCTCTGGACGGAATACCGGTTGCCTGGAAAGATCTCTTTGATCTTGAAGGGCAGACCACAACGGCTGGCTCCGTGGTGCTGGACGATCAGCCACCAGCATCGCGCGATGCGGATGTGGTCCAGGCCCTGGCAAGTGCCGGAATGGTGTCCATCGGTCAGGTCAATATGAGCGAGTTTGCTTTTTCCGGCCTTGGGGTCAATCCGCATTACGGCACACCGCGCAATCCGCACGGCGTGGGCGAGGCTCGGGTTCCCGGCGGCTCGTCCTCGGGCTCGGCTGTTGCCGTGGCCGCCGGGCTGGTGCCGGTGTCGATTGGGACGGATACGGGCGGGTCAGTGCGCATTCCCTCCGCCTTCAATGGCATTGTCGGCTATAAGGCGACCCGTGGCCGCTACTCCATGCGTGGCGTCTTTCCTCTCTCCAAAAGTCTCGACTCCCTTGGACCGCTCTGCCGCACCGTGCAGGATGCGGTGTGGATCGATGCTGCCATGCGAGGGCTGACGCATCCGCAGGTGACCCGCACCGCCTTGGCCGGACGCCGTTTCGTGGTGCCGGAAACGGTATTTTTCGATGGTGCCGAGGATGGTGTGGTTCAAGCATTTGAGGCTGCGATAGGCCGTCTGGAACAGGCTGGCGCCGTGGTGCGCCGTCAAGCCTTCCCGATCATGCAGCAGATCCTCGATCTTCTCGCCAAGCATGGCCCGCTGGTGACAGCGGAAGCCTATGTGTTGCATCGCCACCGTCTGCATGGGCCAGACGCGGCCCGCATGGATCACCGCGTTGCGACCCGCGCACGGCTCGGCGAAAACATCAGCATTGCCAACTATGTCGAGCTTATCGACCGGCGTGAGCAATTGATTGCGGAATTTACCGGCCAGATTGGAGCGAATGAATTCATCCTGACGCCAACCGTTGCGCATGTGGCACCACTGACCGCGCCGCTTGTGGCTGACGATGACCTGTTCGTGGCCACCAATGGCAAGACATTGCGCAACACGATGCTCGGCAATTTTCTCGACTGGTGCGCGGTCTCGCTGCCGTGCGGCACGGGGGATGCCAATATGCCGGTTGGTTTGCAAGTGTCCGGGCTTGCACGGTCCGATGAGGCCCTGCTTGGTCTGGCGCTTTCGGTGGAAGCGGTGGTTTGCGGCTAAATGAGCCTATACTGGAAACAGGCTGGTCAGCGGCATATGCGATTTGACGATTGGTGATTTCAGCACCACGAAGCTGAAATATTTATCGATGCCGATATCCATGTCGGTCAGCCTTTCCATGATCGACTGATATTCGCCAATCCCCGATGTGACGAATTTCAGCATGTAATCATAGCCGCCGGAGACCAGGTGGCATTCGATCACCTGGTCAACTTTTTCAACCGCGGCGAGGAACCGGGCGAAATCGATCTGCCTGTGGTTCTTCAAGGTGATCTCGGTAAACACCGTCAGCGTCTGGCCAAGCTTGCTGACATTGATCTGGGCAGAATAGCCCTCGATATAGCCATCGGCCTGAAGTTTCTTCACCCGCATCAGACAGGGGCTGGGGGAGAGATTGACCAGTTCGGCCAGTTCCACATTGGTGATCCGACCGTTCTTTTGCAGTTCATAGAGAATCTTGATGTCGATCCTGTCGAGCTTCACCCTGCTGTTCCTTCTGATCCCTGTGTGCCAGCATATTATGCTTCGAAAGCCAAAGTGCAAGCGATCATCATCAGGAAAACACGCTGGAAAGCTTTGAAAAACCTTATGCAACACAGGGATTGTTTGCATTTCTAAAAACGGAAGGAAATGCTGAATCTGGCGCAATCGCGGTGCTTTTCACTGATGGAAATGCTTATGCTGATCAGCAATCAAGGAGCTTTTCATGCGTGTACCCCTTTTGCGAGTAGAAACCCACACCACTTTGCCTGAGGCAGCAGATGTCGTGGTGATCGGCGGCGGTATCGTCGGCACATGCACCGCCTATTTCCTGGCAAAACGCGGCGTCAAAGTCGTGCTGTTGGAAAAGGGGTTGATCGGGGCGGAGCAGTCCAGTCGCAATTGGGGTTGGTGCCGCCAGCAGAACCGCGATGCCCGCGAATTGCCGATGGCGACAAAAAGCCTGGATCTCTGGGACAGTTTTGCCAGCGACATTGGCGAGGATGTCGGGTTTCGCCGCTGCGGCCTGCTTTACCTGAGCAATAGCGAGGCGGAAATCGCCACCTGGGCCAAATGGCGTGACTTTGCCAAAATAGTCGGCGTCACCACGCACATGCTTTCGGGCAAGGAAGCCGCCGAAAAAGGCAGCGCGACGCGAAAGCCGTGGCTTGGCGGGGTGTTTTCGCCCAGCGATGGCATAGCGGTCCCCGAAAGGGCTGCCCCGATTATTGCGCGCGGCGTGATGAAATTTGGCGGAACCGTTATGCAGCATTGCGCGGCCCGTGGGCTGGAAACCGAAGCTGGCCGGGTCAGTGCCGTGGTGACGGAAAAGGGGACGATCCGCACGGGAACCGTGGTGATGGCGGGCGGCGCCTGGGCGTCTTCCTTCTGCAATCAGTTGAACATTCGCTTTCCGCAGGCCTCTATCCGGTCCTCTATCCTTTCTGTCCGTCTTCTTGAGGGATTAGGGGCCGAAGCGTTGCCGGACGCCCTGCATACGGCGCGGGTTTCCGTGACCCGCCGGGGCGATGGCGGTTATACCCTGGCGATCAGCGGCCGTGCCAGCGTCGATCTGACCCCCCAGCAGATCCGCTATGGCAAGGCTTTCCTGCCAATGTTCCAGCGGCGGTGGAGAAGCCTGAAGCCGGGTACGATCGAAGGTCTGCGCAATGGCCATGAGACACTGGCGAAATGGGCGTTGGACAAGGCGACGCCGATGGAGCGCAACCGTATTCTCGACCCGATACCGGATCGCAAACTGATCGCCGAAACCTATCGCCGGGCCGGCGAATTGCTGCCTGCTTTGGCTGGCGCTAAGATTTCGGCCAGTTGGGCTGGCTATATCGACAGCACCCCGGATGGTGTGCCCGCCATCGGTGAAATCTCCTCACTGCCAGGCTTTATTCTGGCGGCCGGATTCAGTGGCCATGGCTTTGGCATCGGGCCAGGGGCAGGGCATCTGATCGCCGACATCATCACCGGTTCCGAACCGATTGTCGATCCCAAAGACTATAGGCCAGAGCGGCTGGCTCATTCTGCCTGGGGCAAGGTCGCGGGCTTCTGATCCCGGCTTCTTTCCGGCCAGGTTGGTACGGGATTGCAAAGACAGGTGCTTTCTGCGTATAGAAAGCCATGAACCACGGACCCGGTGAAATTCCGGGTGGCTATTCTGGCCGCCGATCCGCCAGACAACGCACGACATTTCTGAAACGTGATGATCCGTTTATTCGGCACGATCTGAGCGTTTGTGAAAAATCTTCCCCGTTGCGAAACAATCTCCATGAAAAAAATTGAACGATACCAGCGAGACTGGTTCTCGAATATCCGTGGCGATGTCCTGTCGGGCATTGTCGTGGCCCTTGCGCTTATACCCGAAGCCATCGGCTTCTCGGTGATTGCCGGGGTCGATCCGAAGATCGGGTTGTTTGCCTCGGTTATCATCGCCTGCGTTTCTGCTTTCTGCGGTGGGCGTCCGGGCATGATTTCTGCTGCCACCGCCGCAACCGCTGTATTGATCGGTGGATTGGTCAAGGACCACGGTATTCAATATCTGTTTGCTGCAACGGTATTGATGGGTCTGCTGCAAATTCTGGCGGGCTTCCTGAAGCTGGGGCGGCTGATGCGCTTCGTGTCGCGTTCGGTGATGACGGGCTTCGTCAATGCCCTGGCGATCCTGATCTTCATGGCGCAATTGCCGGAATTGCTTGGTCGTCCGCCATCAACATTCGTGATGATTGGTGTGGCGCTTGCCATCATTTATCTCTTCCCGCGTCTCACCAAGGTGGTGCCGTCGCCACTGGTGGCTATCGCCGTTCTGACAGCAGCGACCTGGTGGTTCGGGTGGGATGTCCGCAGCGTCAGCGATCTCGGCGAATTGCCGTCCAGCCTGCCACTGTTTGGTTGGCCGCAGGTGCCGCTGACCTTCGAGACGTTGCAGATCATTTTCCCTTATTCCATCGCGCTCGCCGCTGTCGGCCTGCTGGAATCGCTGCTGACAGCCCAGATCGTCGATGACATGACGGATACGCAAAGCAACAAGAGCCAGGAATGCATCGGCCAGGGCGCAAGCAATATTGCCTCCGGCCTGTTCGGTGGCATGGGCGGTTGCGCGATGATCGGTCAGTCGGTCATCAATGTCTCGTCCGGTGGGCGAGGGCGCCTTTCGACCTTTGTCGCGGGTGCATTCCTGCTGGTCCTGCTTCTGGTCTTGGACGATATCCTGCGCGTTGTGCCGATGGCGGCCTTGGTGGCGATCATGATCATGGTGTCGATTGGCACCTTCTCATGGCGGTCTATCCTCGATCTGCGCCGCAATCCTCCCTCCTCCTCGATGGTCATGCTGGTGACAGTGGTGACAGTGGTTGCTACCCATGATCTGTCCAAGGGCGTGCTGGCCGGTGTGCTGCTGTCGGGGGTGTTCTTTGCCGGCAAAGTGGCGCGGATGGTGCATGTGAAGGCGGAAGACCAAGAGGATGGGTCGAGGCTTTACCGGGTCGATGGCCAGATCTTCTTTGCCTCCGCCGATGCTTTCATTGCCGCCTTCGATTTCGATGATGAAGTGAAGGCGATTACCATTGACGTGACGCAGGCGCATTTCTGGGACATTACCGCTGTTGGTGCCCTGGATAAGATCGTGCTGAAGTTTCGCGCCAAGGGGGCCGAGGTCGATGTTAAGGGCATGAACATCGCCAGTGCGCATATGATGGACCGGTTTGCTGTTCACCGCGATCCGCAGGCCGTTCTGTCCGCAGGGGGGCATTGACGGTTCGAGCAATTCGCTACGCGCATAGCGCATGGCTGGCGTGCGAAAAACTGCCTCGAAAATGTGCGAAAATCAGGTATAACTCTTTTCATCGAAGCGATGCATCCTCCTCCCGCAAAGCTTCGATATACCGGGCCAGCTTCTCCTCCTCCCAGAGCGGCCCGTTGGAATGACGGCACTCCTCCTCCCAGCCGTCGTTCGGTTCTTTTCGAAAAGCCTGCCGCACCTCCTCCCGCGGCAGGCTTTTCGTTTTTGGAGGTGTTTTCTTTCAATAAACCGCCATTTTCTGTTCTGCCTGTTCTGGGAAAGCACACTGCATCGCTGTGCCTTGCTGGGCAAAGGCGGTGCCGACGCCGATGAGGATCGGATTGCTGACGCCAAGTATGGCGACCGCATCGGCCAGCTCGCCGACCGTTCCCCGCCAGCTTGTCTGTTGCGCACGGCTGATTGAGGTCATCGCCACCGCTTGCGTGTTGGAAGCCATGCCAGCGGCTATCAGATTTTCGGCAATCCGGCCTGCCATCCGACCACCCATATAGAAGATTGTCGTGACGGATGGATCGGCCATATCGCGCCAGTTGAGGCTTTCCGGCAGGTCGCCATGCCGGGAATGGCCCGTCACCAATCGCAGCGATTGAGCGTGATCGCGGTGGGTGAGCGAAATGCCAAGCGCCGCCGCCATGGCGCTGGCTGAGGTGATGCCGGGTACGACATCCACGGCAATGCCCTCATTCGCCAGCCGGGAGATTTCCTCGCCTGCCCGCCCGAAAATCATCGGATCGCCGGATTTCAGCCGCACCACACGTTTTCCAGCCTTGGCAAACCGCACCATCATCTCGTTGATATCGTCCTGTTTGCAGCTTTCCCGCCCACCACGTTTGCCAACCAGCATGCGCTTGGCTTCACGGCGGGCAAGTTCGAGAACGTCAGGGGAGACGAGATCGTCAAACAGGATGACATCGGCGGCTTGCAGCGCCCGTACGGCTTTCAGGGTCAATAGCTCCGCATCGCCCGGCCCCGCGCCGACCAGTGTGACCCGCCCAAGTGGCGGGGCGTTCGCGAGCCTGGCGGTCTCGTTCAGCAGCAAATCCTCCTCACTGTCCTGCGGCGGTGTATTACCGGCAAAGGCGCGGTCCACGAACCGTTCCCAGAATGTGCGGCGCGGTGCGCCGGGTGCAAGCTTTTCATTGATCCGGCCACGGATCGCTTGCGCCAATTCCGCCCATGGTTTGAGCGCTGGCGGCAGCAGCGTTTCAATCCGCCGCCGGATCGCCTGCCCGAGAATCGGTGCTGCGCCATCGGTGGAAATCGCCACCACGACCGGCGAGCGGTTGACGATGGAGCCGAACTGGAATTGGCAATAGGCGGGCTTGTCGATGACATTGACCGGCACGCCCGCCGCTTTCGCCGCGCAATAGAACGCCTTGGCCTCGTCCTCCGTCTCGCAATCGGCAAGCGCCAAAGCGGCGTTTTCAAAAATGCCGATATGCCAGCAATGAGAATGCAGGACCATGCGGTCCTGCTCTTCAAGGAGGGCGCGGAAGGTATCGGACAATTCGTCCTCGGCGCAGAACACCTCGACATCAGCGCCGCAGGCAGCCAGCAATTCCGCCTTCCAGGCTGCCCCATCCGAACCACCGGCGACGATGACGCGCTTGCCCTCCAGCGCCCAGAACACCGGCAGTTTTGCGAGCGGCGCGACCCGTTCCGGGCGGCGAGACTTATTCTGCGGCAAGGATTTGAACGGCATCGATAATCCTCCTGATTTCGGCGCGGCAGGAGCCGCAATTGGTTCCAGCAGACAGGGTCTGGCCGACAGCTTCGACCGAGCCGCAGCCGCCCCTGACAGCATTGTTGATCTGGTTGATCCCGACCGAAAAACACGAACAGACAATTGCCCCCGGATCGATCTGACCAGCGCCGGGCCGCCCGGCAATCAGCGCCAGACGGGTACGGCGGTCGGTGAAGTCGTCGTCAAGCCGGGCGCTGGCCCAATTGCGCGATACAGCCACCGGTTGGCTTGCCATGAACAGCGCGGCGTAAAGCCTGCCTGCGTCAAAAAACGCCAAACGGACATCGCCACTGGCATGGTCGCTATAGCCGATCATCTCCGCCGTTTCCGGCACGGCAAGCGCGGTTCTCGCCCAGTTTTCCCAATCCTGGCCATTTTCGAAAGCCAGCTCCAGCCGCCAACCATGCTCGGCCTTGGCCAAAGCCCAATAGGATGCGTCAAGCGCCTGCGGCTTATGAGCTGAGACGGCAAAACCATAGGCCGTCGCCGCATTGGGTTTTGCTGTAACGGCCACATTTTTCAACGCTGGCTGGCCGGAGACCGGGTCCACCCGCGAGGGTACGAGGCTATCGATACGGGCCAGCGAGGCGGTTTCGCCGGTCCAGTGCATAGGCACGAAAATGGCGCCACGGCTCTGGCGGCTGGTTAGCAATGCGCGGACAATCACACGGCTGCCGGTTTGGCTGGAAATTTCCACCAGTTCCGCATCGGCAATACCGAGATTGACGGCATCCAGCGGGTGGATTTCCGCAAAAGGCTCGGCCAGATGTGCCGACAGCCGGGCGCTTTTTGCCGTCCGCGTCATCGTATGCCAATGATCGCGCACCCGTCCGGTATTGAGGGTGAGGGGAAAATCCTGGCTTGCCCTATCCGGTATTGCGGGGTCGCAGGCAATGAAACGCGCTTTGCCATCGGGATGATAAAAGCCGCCATTGGCGAAAAACCGGCTTTCCGCCGCAGGCTCGCCCTGTCTCTGGGGCCATTGAAAGGGGGCTAGCGCCTGATAGTCTGCCTCAGTAATCGCGCCGTAAGCGCCGATATCGAAATCGCGGCTACCATCGTTTTCAAAACCCGATAGGGCGGCATGTTCAGCAAAGATGTCGGCGGGCGACTGATAGGCAAAGGTGCGGCCAAAACCCATGCGGAGGCCAACTTCCGCCATCTGCCACCAATCAGCCTTTGCCTCGCCGGGGGCCGGTTTGAAGGCTCGCTGGCGGGAAATGCGTCGTTCGGAATTGGTAACGGTGCCGGATTTTTCGCCCCAGCCAGCCGCTGGCAGCAGCACATGCGCCAGCTTTGCCGTATCGGTATCGGCCTGCATGTCGGAGACGACAACAAAGGGGCAGGCGGCAATCGCCGCCTTGACGGCATCGGCATCGGGCATGGAGACAACAGGATTGGTGGACATGATCCACAACGCCTTGATCCGGCCATCGGCCACCGCCTTGAACATGTCCACGGCCTTCAAGCCGGGCTTGTCGGCCATGGTGGGCGAGGCCCAGAACCGCTGCACGCGATCCCGATCCTTGGGATTGCCCAGCTCCATATGGGCGGCCAGCATGTTGGCGAGGCCACCGACCTCGCGTCCGCCCATGGCATTCGGCTGGCCGGTCAGTGAAAACGGTCCCATGCCGGGCCTGCCGATCCGGCCCGTGGCCAGATGGCAATTGATGATCGCATTGACTTTGTCCGTGCCAAGCGATGATTGGTTGACGCCCTGGCTATAGCAGGTCACGGTTTTTTCAGTCGCAGCAAATAGCTGGAAAAATTGCCGCAACTGCATGGCTGGCAGGCCGGTCTTCTCCATCAAATCGCCAAGCGATTGACCGGCAGCGGCGGCAAACGCGTCCGCAAAGCCATTCGTATGGGTGGCAATATAGGATTGGTCGATGCTGCGGTTTTCGACCAGATGCACCAACAAGCCGTTGAACAGCGCCACATCGCCATCCGGACGGATGGAAAGATGCAGGTCGGCAATGTCTGAGGTTGCGGTGCGGCGCGGATCGATCACCACCACTTTCAGGCCGGGGCGCTTGGCCTTTTCCGCAGCAATCCGCTGATACAGAACCGGATGGCACCAGCCCATATTGGATCCCACAAGCACGATGAGATCGGCCAGTTCCAGGTCGCGGTAGGTGCCGGGAACGGTATCGGAGCCGAAGGCCCGCTTATGGCCTGCGACCGAGGAGGCCATGCAGAGACGGGAATTGGTATCGATATTGGCCGAGCCGATAAAACCCTTCATCAGCTTGTTGGCAACGTAATAATCCTCGGTCAGCAGCTGGCCAGAGAGATAGAAGGCGACCGAATCCGGACCATGCTCGGCAATGCTGCGGGAAAACCTCTCGGCCACGAGATCGAGTGCCACATCCCAGGTCTGGTGCTCACCGTAAACGGTCGGAGTGAGCGCCCGGCCATCCAGATCCAGCGTTTCACCCAGCGCGGAGCCCTTGGAACAGAGCCGGCCAAAATTGGCCGGATGATCCGGGTCGCCCTTGATGTTGACGGCACCATTGTCCTCGACCTTGGCAATCGCGCCGCAGCCGACGCCGCAATAGGGGCAGGTGGTTTTCGTCTCGCCGGACATGGTGCTCACTCCGCTGCCTGCAACAGGCTTTCCATGGCAATGGAGAGCACGCCCTCGACATTGCGCACGGCAATCGTGCGCACGGCCCCTTCGTCGGCACCCAGTGCCTTGCCGCTTTCCAGCGAAATCACCCAATTGTGCAGCGGGCAAGTGACCGCCTTGCCGTGAACGATACCCTGGCTAAGCGGCCCACCCTTGTGCGGGCAATGGTCCTCGATGGCGAAGACCTCGTTTTCGGCGGTGCGAAACACCGCGATCTTGCCCTGAGGGGTTTTTACGCAGCGAGCACCGCGCAGCGGAATGTCGTTGATATGGCCGATTGAGGTCCAGTTCTTATCCATGATCTCACTCCGCTGCCTGGGTGTAACCGATGGTCGCCATCGGCTTGAACTCATGCTTGTCCTTGCCGGAGACCCGCTCCGACCAGGGATCGACCTGGGCAAACTTCTGGCTGAAAACGAAGCGGTCGAAATAGGCCTTGCGCTTGGTTTCATCCTCCATGATCTGGCGGCGGACCTCATCATGGCCAATGCGTTTTGCCCATTTATAGATCCGCTCCAGATAGCGGCCCTGTTCACGGTACATCTGGGTCAGTGCGACGATATGCTCCAGCGCCTCTTCCTCGGTTTTGACGAGGCCCAGAACATCGGTGCCCTTGATGTCGAGACCGGCTGCTCCGGCGAAATGGATCTCAAACCCTGAATCAACGCAGATGACACCGATATCCTTGCAGGTCGCTTCGGCGCAGTTGCGCGGACAGCCGGAAACGGCCAGTTTCAACTTGGCGGGTGTCCAGGAGCCCCACATGAATTTTTCAAGCTTGATGCCAAGCCCGGTGGAATCCTGCGTACCGAACCGGCACCAGTCGGAGCCGACGCAGGTCTTTACGGTGCGCAGACCCTTGGCATAGGCCTGGCCGGAGACGAAGCCTGCCTTGCCGAGATCGGCCCAGACGGCGGGCAGGTCTTCCTTTTCGATGCCCAGAAGGTCGATGCGCTGGCCGCCCGTGACCTTGACCATGGGGATGTCGAATTTATCGACCACATCGGCAATGGCGCGCAGTTCGGCGGCATTGGTAACGCCGCCCCACATACGCGGCACGACCGAATAGGTGCCGTCCTTCTGGATATTGGCGTGGACACGCTCATTGATGAACCGCGACTGGTAGTCATCGGCATATTCATCCGGCCAATCGCAGACGAGGTAATAGTTGAGCGCCGGACGGCATTTGGCGCAGCCGCAGGAGCTCTTCCATTCCAGTTCCTGCATGACGGCAGGGATGGTCTTTAGCCCCTTGGCCTTGATCAGCCTGCGCACGTCGTCATGACCAAGGTCGGTGCAGGCGCAGATCGGCGTCACGGCCTTGGGGTTATAGGCATCACCCAGCGTCAGTGTCATGACCTGCTCGACAAGGCCGGTGCAATTGCCGCAGGAGGCGGAGGCTTTCGTATGGGCGCGCACCTCATCCAGCGAGGTCAGGCCTTTGCCGGTAATGGTCGAGACGATCTTGCCCTTACAGACGCCGTTGCAGCCGCAGATTTCCGCATCATCCGGCAAGGCTGCAACGGCCGCCATAGGGTCCAGCGGAGTCCCCCCCTGGTAGGACTGGCCGAAAATAAGCGTGTCGCGCATCTGCGAAATGTCGGTGCCGCGCTTCATCAGATCGAAGAACCAAGAGCCATCGCCGGTTTCGCCGTAAAGCACGGCACCGATAATCCGGTTATCCTTCAGCACCAGCCGCTTGTAGATGCCGGATGAGGCATCGCGCAGCACGATTTCTTCGCGGTCCGGGGCTTCTGCAAAGTCCCCAGCTGAAAACAGGTTGATGCCGGTGACCTTCAGCTTGGTATTGACGACAGAGCCGTGATATTCGGCCTGACCGCCGGTCAGCCTATCGGCCAGCACCCGGGCGCTTTCATAGAGCGGTGCGACCAGACCGTAGCACATGCCGCGATGTTCAGCGCATTCGCCAAGTGCAAAGATCGAAGCGTCCGACGTCTGCATGCCGTCATCGACGACAATGCCACGATTGACGGCAAGACCGGCATCCTTGGCCAGTTGCGAGGCCGGACGGATGCCAACCGCCATCACCACCATGTCGCCTGAAATCACCCGACCGTCTTCCAGCTCAATGCCTTCGACTTTGTCCGTGCCGAGGATCGCCTTGGTATTGGCCTTGGTGATGATCTCGATGCCCCGTTCGGCAAGCGCCTTTTCCAGAAGATAGGCGGCAGCGGGGTCGAGTTGGCGCTCCATGATGGTCGGCATCAAGTGAATGACGGTGACCTCCATGCCCTGACGCTTCAAGCCGTAGGCGGCTTCAAGTCCGAGCAGCCCTGCGCCGATGATGATGGCCCGGCCTTGGCCCTTGCTGATCTCCAGCATTTTCTCGACATCATCGAGATCACGATAGGCCAGCACGCCGGGCAATTGATGGCCGGGGACCGGGATGATGAAGGGCAGGGAGCCGGTGGCGATCACCAGCTTGTCATAGGCGGCAGTGATGCCGTTTTCCGAGGTCACGGTTTTTGCCTGCCGGTCGATGCCGGAGACTTTCGCACCGCGATGCAGAGTTACGCCATGGGTTTCATACCATTGATCGTTGTGGATGATGATGTCTTCATAGGCCTTTTCGCCCGACAGCACCGGGGAGAGCATGATGCGGTCATAGTTGACGCGCGGCTCGGCATTGAAAACGGTGACGTCATAAAGGCCGGGTGCTTTTTCAAACAGCTCTTCCAGCATCCGGCCCGGTGCCATGCCATTGCCGATGATAACAAGTTTTTCCGCCATGATGACTTACTCCGCGGCTTCGACGAAGCGGTGACGTTCGTAGAGGAACTTCAACACGGCTTCGCGGGATTTGAGATAGGTCCGGTCTCCGGCCAATGCGATGCGGTCGCGGACGCGGGGGATCGGCACATCAAGCACTTCACCGATTTTTGCGGCGGGGCCGTTGGTCATCATCACGATCCGGTCGGAGAGCAGCACGGCCTCATCGACATCGTGGGTAATCATGATCATCGTATTGCCGAGGCGCGCATGGATTTCCATCACGGCGTCTTGCAAATGGGCACGGGTCAGCGCGTCCAGTGCCCCGAACGGCTCGTCCAGCAGCAGGATTTTCGGCTCCATCGCCAGCGCCCGGGCAATGCCAACCCGCTGTTTCATACCGCCGGAAATTTCCGCGGGACGCTTGTCTTTCGCATGACCCATCTGCACGAGATCGAGATTGCGCATCACCCAGTCATGCTTTTCGGCCTTGGTCTTGCGGCCCGCAAACACCTTGGAGACGGCAAGATTGACGTTTTCATACACCGTCAGCCACGGCAGCAGCGAATGGTTCTGAAACACCACGGCCCGTTCCGGTCCCGGCGCGTTGACCTCGGTGTTTTCCAGCAGGATCGCGCCTGCGGTCACGCGGGTCAGTCCGGCAATCAGGTTCAGCAGTGTGGACTTGCCGCAGCCGGAATGGCCGATGATCGAGACGAACTCGCCCTTGCCGATGGACAGCGAGACATCTTTCAATACCTCGGTCTTCGTGCCTGATCGTTCGAAGCTTTTGTCGATATGGTCGATTTTCAGATAAGCGCTCATAACGATTTCCCTTTAGTTCTTCGCGGTGCCACGGGTGATGACACTGCCAAGGAGAGCGACGAGCTTGTCGAGGACAAAGCCGGTCACGCCGATATAGGCAAGCGCCACGATGATGTCGGAGAGCCGCGAGGAGTTCCACGCATCCCAGATAAAGAAGCCGATGCCGACACCGCCGGTCAGCATTTCAGCGGCAACAATGGCCAGCCACGACAGGCCGACGCCGATGCGAAGCCCGGTAAAGATGTAAGGGGCGGCGGCAGGCACCATGATGCGGATGAAGAACTCCAGCGGGTTGAGCCGCAGCACGCGGGCCACGTTGCGGTAATCGTCGGGAATATTGCGCACGCCGACGGCGGTGTTGATAATGACCGGCCAGATCGAGGTGATGAAGATCACGAAAATCGCCGACGGATTGGAATTCTGGAAGGCAGCGAGTGACAGAGGCAACCAGGCGAGTGGCGGCACGGTGCGCAAGATCTGGAAGATCGGGTCGAGACCGCGCATCGCCCAGATGCTCTGACCGACCACCGCACCGAGAAAGACGCCGACAATGGCCGCCAGCCCGAAGCCGATTGCCACCCGCTCCAGCGACACCAGAACGCGCAGGCCAAGGCCGATATCCTGCGGCCCATTGTTGAAGAAGGGCGCGGTGATCAGGTCATGGGCTTCTTCCCAGACCTGGCTTGGCGGCGGCAAGGTCGCGCCTGCATGGGAACAGGCGATCTGCCAGATGCCCAGCAGGATGGCGAGAACCACGAATGGTGGTACGACATTGCGCAACATAGTTGCGCCGATGCGCTGACTGTTGAACCTGCGAGTGGGGCGGCGCGCCATGGCAACCACCGTTCCAGTTGATTGAGGGGCGGCGACGGTTGCGGGTTCTGCTTTGCGAAGACTTGCGGACATGAGCTTTCTCCTGTTGCGCGCGGTCACGCCGCAGCCTTGATGGTCAGGCTGTCGAGATAGGCCTTGGGGTTTTCAGGGTCGAAGACCTTGCCGTCAAAGAAGGTCTCTTTGCCGCGCGAGGTCGATGCCGGAATATCGGCGCTGGCCACCGACAGATCCTTGGCGGCAGCGCGCCAGATGTCTTGCCGGTTCACCTTATCCACCAGCGCTTTCATGTCGAGATCGGCGGCAAACTTGCCCCAGCGGATGTTTTCGGTGAGGAACCACAGGTCATGGCTCTTGAACGGGTAGGAGGCATGGTCCTGCCAGAACTTCATCTGCAAGCCGGTGTTTTCCACCAGGCGGCCATTGCCGTAATTGATATTGCCCTTCAGCCTGCCAAGTACGTCCTTCGGCGGCACGTTGAACCACTGACGCTTGCCGAGAATATCGGCCATTTCGGCCTTGTTCTCCATGCTATCGCACCAGATTTGCGCTTCCATGATCGCCATCATCAGCGCCTTGGTGGCGTTGGGGTTCTTTTCCACCCAGTCGGTGCGCATCGAGAAGGCCTTTTCAGGATGGCCCTTCCAAAGCTCGCCAGTGGTGCAGGCGGTAAAGCCGATGCCCTGGTTGACCAGCTGCTCGTTCCAGGGTTCGCCGACGCAGAAGGCGTCCATGGAGCCGACTTTCATATTGGCGACCATCTGCGGTGGCGGCACGACGATGGTTGAGACGTCCTTGTCGGGATTGATGCCGCCAGCGGCAAGCCAGTAGCGAATCCACAGATCATGGGTGCCACCCGGAAAGGTCATCGCCACCTTGACTTCGCCGGTCTTGGCTTTCTTGGCGGCAAAGGCGTCCTTCAGTTTGGCGGCGTCAAGGGCGACGCCGGTCTCTGCATATTCCTTGGCGACTGAAATGCCCTGGCTGTCGAGATTGAGGCGTGCAAGGATGGACATAGGCACCGGCACATTGTTCTGCGTGACTTTGCCGGTTTGCATCAGGTAGGGCATTGGCGTGAGGATATGTGCGCCGTCAATGCCATTGGATGCGCCGCCCAGCACCAAGTTGTCGCGGGTCGCACCCCAGGAGGCCTGCTTCGACACTTCCACGCCGGTCATGCCATATTTGGCAAACAGGCCTTTTTCCTGCGCGATGATCAAGGGTGCGGCATCTGTCAGGGCGATGAAACCAAGCTTGGCGCTCGTCACTTCCGGTGTGGGGGTGGCGGCCAGCGCGCCTGATGGCAACAGGATGCGGGCGGCGGCAAGCGTGGCAGCCGCACCTGTTGCCTTGAGAATGGAACGGCGATTGATAGCGTGATGGGCGATGCGGGTCATGACGGGCTCCTGTCGGGCGGGCAAAAGGGCAAAACGCAAAAAACGCCGCGAAGATTCCTGCGCGGACCGGGAGGTGTCCGCTCAAAAACCTTGCGACGTCGATGTCTCAGGGAAAGCGCAGCGTCTGCGCTATTTCGCGTTGGTCGCCGTTGACCACGCAAATATATAGAAGCAAAGCCCGTGCCAGTTTTGTGAAACTCTGCTGAAATGAGCGGAATTTCTGGGGCTGAAATACGATTTAAGAAATTAAGCCTATGAAATTAAAGGGGTAAAAATCCTACCGAAAGGCATGGATTTTTTTGTATCAACGGAATGTGGATGGAGGTCGGTTGAAAATCAGCCGAGGTTCCCGTCTAATTATTGCGCAATGCTTATTTGTGCGGCGAAAAAACTGCCCGAAATCCGGTCAAATTTCTTCTGGTCTCGCAGATGGTGCAAGATGGGCGCGCACCGGGAATTGCCCGGCATAGGAGGCGAGTTTGGCAGGATCGAAGACAAAACCATCGATGAAACGGTCTTCGTGGCGCAGACCTTCTACCCGTAAATCGTCTTCTGCCAACTGATCGGGCAGGCCAAGAGCGGCACGGTAAATATCCGGGCGAAACGCACTGGCTGCGTTTTCCACATCGGCGGCGGCGTAGCGTGTCTGTCCCCAGCGGATCATCTGGCTATAGATCCACAAGGCCTGGCTTGGGCGAGGGTAGTTTGCGTGCTCGGCATGGAAGCGGAAATAGTGGTCGATGACCCGGCGATTGCCTTTGGCATCCAGATGGAAGACACCACCCAGCACATGGCGGATGATGTCGCCAGGCGCGCCGATATAGCGCGGTGCGGAGAGCATTTCGGCCAGCGCATCGCGGTTGTCAGGTGCGTCACACCAGCGAGCAGCCTCATCGAGAGCCGTGATCAACCTGGCAACAGTGTCCTGGTTTGCCGCCGCCCAATCCGGGCGCATGCCCAGCACTTTTTCAGGTGCCGATGGCCAGATATCCTGCTTGGCAGCGACGATCCGGCCAACACCGCGCTCTGACGCCACCATGTTCCAGGGTGCGCCGACGCAAAATCCATCGATGGCGCCTGCGGCCAAGGCATCGGAGGTGAGCGGCGGCGGCACCACGACCAGCTTGACGTCGCGGTCCGGATCAATGCCACCAGCGGCCAGCCAATAGCGAAATTCGTAATTATGCGAGGAAAACGGATAGGTCATGCCCAAGGTCGGCATCGGCTCACCGCGTTCGCGCATGGTCTCCAGCACACGGGCCAGCGCCCGGACATTGTCCAGCGCACTGGCCTGCTCCGCAACAAGGCCGGTTTCTTCCATCCGCTGAAACAGCCGGATCGACAGAGTGATGGCATTGCCACCCTGTCCCAGCGAAAACGCCGTAATTGTTGGGGAGGGGTTGGAGCCAAGGCCGAGCATGGAAGCGACAGGCATCGGCGATAACATGTGGGCGACATCGAATTGCTGGAAAGCCAGCCGGTCACGCAGATTGGCCCAGGACACGTCCTTCACCAGTTCCAGGGTCAGACCATGGCGCGCCGCAAAGCCGAATTCAACGGCTGCAATCAGCACTGAAGCATCGACCAGCGGAATGAAGCCAACGCGCAGGTGACGGGTTTCCGTCCGGCTTGCGACCGGTGCGGAACGAATGGTCGTCTGTGTGGCGGCCTCGGTCATGGTCTGGCGTCCTCACATCAAAAGGCTGGCGGCGGTGACAACGCTCTGGGCGATCTCCACCATTTTCTTTTTCTCGTTCATGGCGCTTTGCCGCAGCAGGGCGAAAGCCTCCTCTTCCGAAAGGCCGCGCATTTTCATCAAGATACCTTTGGCCTTCTCGATCACCTTGCGCTCTTCCAGTGCCGTGCGGGCTTGCGTCAATTCGCGCTGCAATCGCTCAAAGGCCCGGAACCGGATGACGGCCATATCGAGGATCGGCTTGACGCGCTCCTTGCGCAACCCATCGACGATATAGGCGGACACTCCGGCATCGACGGCAGCGGCGATTGATTCCGTATCGGCCCGGTCAACGAACATTGCAATCGGTCGGCTGACGCTGCGGCTCAGTTGAAACAGATGCTCAAGCATATCGCGATTGGGGCTTTCCAGGTCGATGATGATCACGTCTGGCGCAAGCGTTTCGATGCTGCGGGCGATACCCTGGACCTCGTTGATAACAGTGACATGCAGATGTCCTGCCTCCCGCAGCCCTTCCTCGATAATAGAGGCGCGGATGGCATTTTCATCGATGACAAGAATGGTCAGGTCGCTATGGGTCACACATCAGGCTTACCGCACTGCGAAATACTTGACAATTGCATTGCACACCAATGAACCTGACAAGGTGTCCAAAAGGATCGTCGCTCGGCATGATTTGTGAGCATGACAGTCTGTCTGTGTCATAATTTTCTGGGTGAAGCTGGGTATTAGGACAGCGATCAACGATTTTGGACAAAAATGCGCCGGTATACAGCGATTTAAGCAGAGACTCCTTGGGTAACCAAGCCAGGTCTGGTTAGATAGGTCGATAGCAGACTTGACGCCTGTATCGTTTCCATATGTGAATGGAGGCTGGAGATACGCAAAAAACAAGATGCGTAAAAACAAAGGGCTATAGCACGTTAAATTGCTGCATGATTTTCTCCTGACATCAGGTGGGATTTAAGGAATCATGCCGTAGGGGGAATGCATGGTGACCGTGTGGTCGATTGCTGTGCATGGCCAAAAGGTGAGGTTGGACGAGATCTATGCAATTCGCTTTGTTCCAGGATGTCAAAAATGCTTCCAGGCTTGCGTCTTGCCTGTTCTCTCTCGTTGTCGTCTCCACGTTCGGAACGAGCCTTGCCCAGGCCGCCGATTGCCGAAGCGGGCCGGCCAGCAAGGTGGATTGGTCAGAATGCCGCAAACGACAGTTGATGCTGGGCGGAAGCGACCTTCGCGCTGCTAATCTCTACGATGCGGACCTGAGTTTTACCGATTTGAGCAATTCCAGTTTGCAGGCAGCCGATTTGGAAAAGGCGACGTTGATCCGCGCCTCTTTTGCGGGCGCCAATGCCGATGGAGCGAAGTTCGACCGTATCGAGTCCTATCGCGCCGAGATGTCGGCAATGTCTGGAGTGGACGCCAGTTTTGTCTCCGCTGAAATGCAGCGCGTCAATTTAGGTGGCGCCAATCTGGCTGGTGCTGACTTTACCAAGGCTGAGTTGAGCCGGGTGAATTTTGAAAAAGCCATCCTGATGGGAGCCAAGTTCACATTGGCAAACCTGTCCCGCGCCAGTTTCAATTTGGCGCGGCTGGATGGTGGCGTCGATTTTGAAGACGCATTCCTTTTTCGCACCCGCATTGAAGGTGTGGACCTTTCGACAGCCAAGGGGCTAAACCAGGACCAGGTCAACCTTGCCTGTGGCGATGCAAAGACCAAGCTTCCCGCAGGCCTGACCAATCCGTCCGATTGGCCCTGTCCTGCGGATTAGTAATGGCCTGCGGATTAATGTCGCGTGGACTATTGACTGGCAGCCTTCAGCGCAGGATTGGTTCGCCGTGGAAGCGGCGCTTTGACGGCTTGGAAACGCCGAAGCCGACCTCCATCATCAAGCGTGGTTTCGCCGTTGGCACCGTACCCATATGGAAGCCGAACGGGTCTTCGACAAAGCCCGATCCTGCTGGTCCGGTGAGTGTGACAGCGCTGTCCTTGCCGTAATAGTCAAGCACTTCTTCCGCCGGGTGGCCAACCAACAAGGTTAACTGGTGTTTCAGCCGACGGCGGCGGTGGCTACCCTTGACGTAGATATGCGGCCCGGTCCCCTCATCGACGCTATTGATATTGAAAAAGAATTTCAACATGCGCCAGTCGTCGAGGTCGAAATGAAACTTGTCAAGCGAGGCCATGCTGCGGTCTTTCTCGGTGGCGGCAGTGGGAAAGCTCCACCAGAGACGGGTGGTGATTAACTGCGCCTGGCCGCCGAGATAGTTTTTGGCGATATCGATCAGCAACGGATCTTTTTGAACAGCGACAGCCGCTTCGCAATTCAATGTCCGCTCGAACAGGTGACCGCTCAGGATGGGGCGTCCGAATGTCTTCTCAGCTTCGGCATGATCGCCTGCCTTGAATTCCAGTCGCCGGTCGAAGTTGCCGAAGCAGGGCGTTTTTAGCGCATGATCGTGAATGGATTCATGGATGTCGTCTGGCAATTGCAGGCCGGTGAAAATTCCGTCCTTTCGCAAGGCAAGCGTGGCGGATCCGCTGTCTGCCTTGAACATGCTGGGTTGGGTGTTGGAGCCTGGCTTGTGCTTGCGCGCCGTCAGCCAATGCAACTGTCGACCCGGCATGGTTCTGGCCAGCATAAACATTGGCAGCCAGGCAGGGTTTTCCTTCACGTCGGCAATATATGTCGGAATGCGCACAGCCATGCGTCGAAAGGCACTACCTTTGCGAGCGATGGATTCGAGGTCCTGCGGGTTCGATTGAATTGTCTGCATCACTGAAGTCTCCTGGCGAATGCTGCCAAACAGCACGATTCGATGGATAGGAGTTATGCGTCACCCACACCTAATATAGAACATTACATTGTGGCGAAATCGTGACATTTCTTTTATTTCAATGAGTTAGAGTATTTTCTGACAAAAAACCGCTTGCTTTCGCAGGTGTGTTTGAGGCAGGAAAATAAACCTTACTATTGTTTGAGTAACGAGCCCTTGTCACAGGATCATGAACAACCATGCTTGATCGCTTTTTTGGCAGTAACAACCTATCGGGTGTATTTCTCTCAGAGAAAATGGCTATTGGCGTTATGGCATGGCTTTTTTTAAATGTCGCAAATCCAACATTTGCAGACTGGCAAGCGGTCGAGCAGATTGCGACTTACCCCGTTTCAGGTCAAAGCGGGCCGCAACTCTATCAATCCATCGGAGAAAAAGGCCCGGTTATCGGTACTGACAAACGGATACATGTCATTGCTCATACCACATTCAAGCTGACATGGACACGCAAATATGTGCCGCATGGCAGCACTTGCGTGCTGGAGACGGCTATTCCCAAATTGACGATTGTCTATACGCTGCCTCGTCCATCCCAGTCGCTTACAAGTCCGGTTCGGGAAAACTGGACAAAATTTTTCGCCGGGATCGAGACCCACGAGCGTGTTCACGGTCAAAATATCAAGGATATGGTCAAGGCGATCGAGGCGGCAAGCATTGGTCTGACCGTGCCGGATGATCCCGACTGCAAGAAGATCCGTACCGAGTTGACAAAGCGCCTGGGTGACATATCCGACCGGAAGCGCGAGCGTGACCGGGTCTTCGAGCAATCTGAAATGGCGCCGGGCGGTCCGATCCAGCAGCTTATTTTGGGACTGGTCAATGGTGGCTAAAAGCTGATTAGCCTGCATCTCTGGTCGTGAATGCCACTACTTCTTCGAGCAGCCATTGTGAAAAGGCCGCCAGCGGTTTCGATTGCGGCCTGTTATCCGGTGACACGAGATAATAATTGCTCTGGCTGTTGACGCTGTGCTGAGATGCCAGGACAAGCTGACCGCTTTCCAACTCCGGCCCGATCAGAAATAGCGGCATCAGCGCAACGCCAAGCCCGGCAATGCAGGCCTGGGCCACATTCATGAATTGCTCGAAACTCATGGCGGCGCGCGGCGTGGCGGTGATGCCGAGACTGTCGAACCAGTGGTCCCAGGCCAGCGGTCTCGACTTCATCTGGATCAGCGGCAGGTCGGCCAGATCGCCATCCGATTTGATAGGATGACGGGTCAGAAAAGCCGGGCTGCACACCGGGGCAACCGTCTCGTCCATCAGGAAGGTGCAGGTGGCACGCGGCCAGTTCGGCTTGCCGATATGGATGGCGGCATCCAATTGTTCGGCATCGAAATGGAATATGCCGATGCGGGTTGCGAAATTCAGATTGATATGCGGGTGGGTGGCGACAAAGCTGGAAATACGCGGCAAAAGCCAGCGTGTGCCAAAGGTCGGGAGAATGGCGATGTTCAGGGCGTTGCCTTGCGAGCCGGTCATGGCTTCCAGTGAAGCATCCTGAATCAGAGACAGTGCGGCCTGGATGGCGCGGTGAAAATTTTCGCCACGCGGGGTCGGGATCACACCGCGACCGTTGCGCAGGAACAGCTGCGTTCCCAATTGCTCTTCCAGGGTCTGGATCTGCCGGCTGATCGCGCCCTGCGTCAGGTTCAATTCGCTGGCGGCAGCGGAAAAACTGCCCAGCCTCGCCACGGAATCCATGGTGACCAGGGCGCTGGTGGACGGCAGCAGGCGGCGTTGAATGAGTTTCATCAGCTATGATTATAACTCATATCCCGTTTCGCAAACATTGTTTTGCGATTCCGGTTTGATCTGCGAGACTGAGTTAGAGCGCATTTCCGGACGCAAAACCGCTACACACTTTTGCTGGAAATGCTCTAAGAATTTTTGATACGAGGATGCCATGAGCTTTGTGTGGGACGATCCCTTTCTGCTGGAAGACCAGTTGAGCGAAGAAGAGCGGATGATCCGCGATGCGGCGGCGGCCTTTGCCAAGGCGGAACTGAGCTCCCGCGTTGAGGACATGTATCTCAACGAGAAAACCGAGCGTGGACTGTTCCCACTGATGGGCAAGGCGGGCTTGCTAGGGGTGACCCTGCCGGAAAAATATGGCGCGGCGGGTGCCAATTACGTCAGCTATGGGCTGGTGGCCCGGGAAGTGGAGCGGGTGGATTCCGGCTTCCGCTCGATGATGAGCGTGCAATCCTCGCTGGTGATCCATCCGATCTTTGCCTATGGCTCCGATGAGCAAAAAGACAAATATCTGCCGGGTCTGGTGTCCGGTGAGCTGATTGGCTGCTTCGGCCTGACCGAACCCGATGCAGGTTCCGATCCTGGCGGCATGAAAACCAGAGCCGAAAAGATCGAGGGCGGCTATCGCCTGCGCGGCTCGAAAATGTGGATTTCCAACGCACCGATTGCTGACGTGTTCGTGGTCTGGGCGAAGTCCGAGGCGCATGATGGCGCCATTCGCGGCTTCGTGCTGGAAAAGGGCATGAAGGGGCTGTCCGCCCCGAAAATCGGCGGCAAGCTGTCGCTGCGTGCGTCAATTACCGGCGAGATCGTCATGGACGGCGTTGAGGTTGGTGAGGATGCCTTGCTGCCTGGCGTCAGTGGGTTGAAAGGCCCATTCGGCTGCCTGAACCGGGCGCGCTATGGTATTTCCTGGGGCGTCATGGGTGCTGCCGAAGATTGCTGGGTGCGCTCGCGTCAATATGGTCTCGACCGCCATCAGTTTGGCAAGCCGCTGGCCGGGATGCAGCTTTATCAAAAGAAGCTTGCCGATATGCAGACCGAAATCGCGCTGGGCTTGCAGGCATCCTTGCGCGTTGGGAGGTTGATGGATGAGCATAAGCATGCGCCGGAAATGATTTCCCTCATCAAGCGCAACAATTGCGGCAAGGCGCTGGACATTGCCCGCATGGCCCGCGACATGCACGGCGGCAACGGTATCCAGATCGAATATCACGTCATGCGGCATTCGCAGAACCTGGAAACGGTCAATACCTATGAAGGCACCCATGATGTGCATGCGCTGATCCTGGGCCGCGCCCAGACCGGCATCCAGGCATTTTTCTGAGGGCGGACCGATGTCGAATGCGCCACTGTCGGGATTGAAGGTCATTGAACTGGCCCGGATTCTGGCCGGTCCCTGGATCGGCCAGACGCTGGCCGACCTCGGCGCTGATGTGATCAAGGTGGAAAGCCCGCAAGGCGACGATACCCGAACCTGGGGACCGCCCTTCATCGATGACGGTGTGGAAAAAGCCGCTGCCTATTTCCACGCCTGCAATCGCGGCAAACGGTCGGTCACGGCGGATTTTACCAGGGCTGAAGACATCAAAACCCTTCGCGATCTGATTGCATCCGCCGATGTGGTGATCGAGAATTTCAAGGTTGGCGGTCTTGCCAAATATGGCCTCGATTACGACAGCCTGAAGGAGCTTAATCCTAGGTTGGTCTATTGCTCCGTCACCGGCTTTGGCCAGGATGGGCCTTATGCGCAACGTGCCGGATATGATTTCATGATCCAAGGCATGAGCGGCATCATGGACCTGACGGGAGAGCCGGATGGTGCGCCGCAGAAGGTCGGCGTTGCCTTTGCCGATATCTTCACCGGGCTTTACGGAGTGATCGCGATCCAGGCGGCGCTGGCCCAACGTCTTCAGACCGGGCGCGGTCAGTTCATCGATATGGCACTGTTCGACTGCATGTCGGCGGTATTGGCCAATCAGGCGATGAATTACGCGGCGTCAGGCATCGTGCCGAAGCGCATGGGCAATAATCATCCCAATATTGCGCCCTACCAGACCTTTGCGGTTGCCGATGGCCATATCATCATTGCATGCGGCAACGATGGCCAATTTGGCCGGCTGTGTGGTGTGCTGGGCCTGTCCGAACTGGCGGTGACGCCTGAGTTTTCCACCAATGCCGCCCGTGTCGCCCATCGCGATCAATTGACAACCGTGATGGAAGACAAGACAAGGCAATTCGAGCGCGACGACCTTTTGGCGCGACTGGAGGCGGCGGCCGTTCCAGCCGGGCCGATCAACACGGTGGCGGACCTGTTTGCTGATCCGCAATTTGCCTTCCGGCAAATGAAGATCACCCCGGATGGCGTTCCGGGTATCCGAACACCGATCGTCTTTTCAGATGCCGAGCTGGAGACCGCACGCCGCGCACCGCGTCTGGGAGAACATACCGCTGAGGTGCTGGCGGAGATACGGCACCGCAAGGGTTGAAAGGGCTGGTTTCCTTTTTGTTGCTATGGGTCGGAAAACTGCCGTCTTGCATGGTGCGCTGGGGTGTGATCTCAAAGTCTCCACCATTCACTGACGGGATTTGCCATGAAAATCTTTCTTTCCATCGTCGCGCTGTCACTCGGCCTCGCCTCGGGCGTTTTTGCACAGGAGCCGGTTCGTGGCGTTGATAATGCCGAAGCGCTATTTACCAGCCCCGACCCGGTGCTGAACCGCAACAAGCAGACGACTTATAAAATCCTAAAGGAACTGCTGGAGGCCAATCACTGGGACCGTGCCGATCTCTATCTGACGGAGCGCTACATTCAGCACAATCCCAATGCGGCATCGGGCCGTCAGGGCGTGATCGACTATTTCACCAAGGTGCGAAAAGTCACGCCGTCACCGATCCCTGAAAAGATGCAGACCAAAGTGGTCTCGGTGGTGGCTGAAGGCGACATCGTCACCGTCGCCTTTCCCCGTGAGATGAAGGACCCGAAAGATCCAGCCAAGACCTATACCACCACCTGGTTTGATAGCTGGCGGTTTGTGGATGGCAAGGCCGATGAACATTGGGATTCGGCGACAAAGCCCTAACATCGTGGATATCCCTAGATTTGCCGTGATATTTGTCAGGGCCGGGCGTAGGGTGCCGCCGATTTGACGGTTGGCGGAGCAGGATGTGACGGAAAATTCGCGTGCGCGGTTCAGGGAGCTTGGCGGTCCCATCGGCCATTATCCCGCCGGACCGCTCAATGCCATTACCGATGTCACCGACGTTTCGGTTGGTCATATGACCCTGATAGAGGGGGATCGGACGCGCACCGGTGCCACCGCGATCCTTCCGCATGGCGGCAATCTGTTTCAGGACAAGGTGCCTGCCGGTTTCGCCGTTTTGAACGGTTACGGCAAATTTGCCGGTAGCACCCAGATCGTCGAGCTTGGTGAGATCGAGACCCCGATTGTGCTGACCAACACGCTTGCGGTCGGCCGCGCCATCGAGGCGATCAATCTTTATACGCTGGCCCAGAAGGGTAACGAACGCGTCACCTCGCTCAACGCCGTGGTCGGAGAGACCAATGACAGCCGCCTGAATGATATCAGCGCTGCCCGTCCCGATGTCACGGAGATTAGCGCAGCGATTGCGGCGGCAAAGCCTGGTCCGGTAGAGGAGGGGGCTGTTGGCGCTGGCGCGGGAACCGTGGCTTTCGGCCTGAAAGGCGGCATCGGCACCAGCTCGCGGCTGGTTGAGATCGGCAATGCCCGATATACACTTGGGGTCCTTGTACAGTCCAACTATGGCGGCCATCTCATGGTTGCGGGTAAGCCCTATCGGTCCGATGCGGTTCACGACAAGGATGGCTCCATCGTCATTGTGGTGGCGACCGATGCGCCGCTTTGCGCGCGCAATCTGACCCGGTTGGCAGAACGCTGCTTTGGCGGCCTTGCTCGCACCGGTGCTGCGCTCAGCAATGGTTCGGGCGATTACGCACTGGCCTTTTCTACGGCAGAGTCGGTCCGGCGCACGCCAGCCCGCCGAAAGGCGATGATGAGTGTCGAACATCTCTCCAATGACGTTGTTTCGCCGCTTTTCGAGGCTGTGATCGAGGCAACCGAGGAGGCGATCCTCAATTCACTGACCATGGCCGTTTCCATGACCGGCGTTAATGCCGCAACGGGAAAGCCGACCGTTGTTTCCTCTATTTCTCTCGACACGATCCGTCGTCTCTAACGCTTTTACCGCATGACAGGAGTTTGCATGTCCAATCCCGCCCTTCGCACTGTCTATCTCAATGGCGCCTTCCTGGCCGAAAACGAAGCGCATATCTCGATTTTTGACCGTGGCTTCCTGTTTGGTGACGGCATCTATGAAGTGACCGCCGTGCTGGACGGCAAGTTGGTCGATAGCGCCCTGCATATGGCCCGGCTGGAGCGCAGCGTCGGCGAAATCGGCGGGCATCTGCCGGTATCGACGGATGAAATCGTTGAGATTGAACAGCGGTTGATTGCCGAGAACGGCTTGAAGGAAGGGATGATCTATCTGCAATATACAAGAGGCGCGGAGGACCGAAATTTCCTCTATTCCGAGGACCTCGCTCCGACCTTGCTGCTGTTTACCCAGTCAAAATCACTCGACGTTGCCAGCGTTATGGAAAAAGGCCTGAAGGTCAAAACCGTGACGGACCAGCGCTGGGCGCGACGCGACATCAAAAGCGTCTGCCTTCTGCCACAGGTTCTGGCCAAGCGCGCCGCCAAGGCCGAAGGATGTGACGAAGCCTGGATGGTGGAAGACGGTTTCGTGACCGAAGGCGCGTCCTCGACGGCCTATATCGTCACCGCCGATGACAAGATCATCACCCGCGCCAATAGCAATGCGACATTGCCCGGCTGCACCCGGCTGGCGCTGTTGCAATTGGCGAAGGAGCATGGACTTGTTATCGAAGAGCGCCCGTTCAGCGTCGAGGAAGCACTGGCGGCCCGCGAAGCGGCATTGACCAGCGCCTCGAATTTCATCGTGCCGATCACCACCATCGACGGCAAGCCGGTTGGTGATGGCAAGCCCGGCCCGGTGGTGACGCGGTTGCGGGCGCTGTACATGGAAAATGCCCGCAGGACAGCGATTTAATCGAACCTAGAGTTTGGTTGTCAGGGAAAGGTGGAGCTTGGGTTTTCCTGACAAGACCCTATCGTTTCTATTTGGGGCTTACCCCCCTCTGTCCTGCCAGACATCTCCCCCTCAAGGGGGGAGATCGGATGGGGTCAATCCACAATTTCGACCGATATGGCCATGATATCCGACATTTAAAGAGTAGATATGGAGCGAGAAGCCTACCCTTGTCGATCTCCCCCCTTGAGGGGGAGATGCCTGGCAAGGCAGAGGGGGTAACGGCATATCAGAGCGTTTGTGTTGTGTAACGTGGTCCAATCCGAACCTGACAAACGCTATCCCGCCCGCTGATACTCAATCATCCGGGCGCGTGCCAGAACCAGTTCCAGGCGGTTTTCACTGAGCATGTTCAGGCAGATCCGCTTGCTCCAGGGACCATCGTGAAGCGTGAAGAGGTAGCGACCGCCACCCAGCGCTTGCAACGGCATGGACTGGCGGGTTGGGCCGATGCCCATCACCAGCATGGAGCCGTGGATTTCAAACCGGGCGCTTTCCGGCGAAAGCCAGATGCCTGAAAGCGACGGCGAAACACCAGTGTCCTTGGCCGGTCGGTAATGGCGCGGCCCATGGCCGACGTCGCCAATAATGTCGTCTCCCTGCATTTTCAGCCGTAGCGGCGAGGTGGAAGACCGGGAGGAAACCCAGCCATCTCCATCATCATAGGCCGCGTCTTCGGCATCGAGCGCAAGAATGCTGCTTGCCTTCACCTCAATCCAGTTCGGGCCACTGTCTTCCACGTAAAGCCCATCACGAAGCGCCCTCGACAAGCGTGGCAGGGGCAGACCGAACAGTGCAATCATCCCCGACTGGGCGATTTTGGCGCCGTTAGTGTCCTCCCGGTTGGAAACGACGACGAAACCAGCGCCGGTTTCAGGGTCGAGCAGAAAATAGGTCTTGTAGCCCGGATGCGACCCGCCATGACCAACAAAGTCCTTCTCGCCCAACCGTGTGCGTGCCAATCCCAACCCGTAACCGCTTGGCCTGCCATCGGCGAGTGGACGTAAAGCGGCCATGGCTTCGAGCCGCCCGGCCAGCGCGCCTTCTCCCTTCAGCAGGGCTTGCAGCCATAGAGCAAGCGAGCGGGCGCTGCCTGTCATGCTGCCGGAGGCGGAAATATGCAGGCCAGCGGCTGAAAGCTGCCATTTCTGGCCGTCATGCCAATAGCCGGGAGCAAGCCCGTTGACGACATCATTCCAACCATCCGGCGCATCGAAAACCGCCCCGGTTTCTGCGCCGGCACCCTGGATATAATCGCGGAAATAAATGCCCTTGCACTCTAGTGCTGCTTCCACCAGCCGGTAGCCGGTATTGGAATAGGAAACCTCGGAACCTGGGGCAAAGTTCAGCCGGGTCTGTCGGCTGAGAAAATCCAGCAGCGGCCCGCTTCGGGTTTCCGTATAGACCGACAACCCAAGCAGGCTCAGCGCCTCACGGGTATCCGGCAAGCCGCCGCTCATATCCAGGGCGCGGCCGACGGTGACACTGGCCAGTGGTTCTTGCAGTTCCGGCAAATGCACGCCCAACCGATCATCAAGGCGGATGAGGTCTGGATCAGACAGAACCAGCGTACAAAAGGCATGTTTGGTGACGGAGGCATAGCGAATGATGCTATCCGGGGTAAATGGCGCGCCCGTGCTCAGGTTTTCAACGCCGCCGCTTAACCCAAACCGGATGCCATCTAGGTCAAAACCGATCACCGCCCCACCGGGTCCATCCTGCCTCCACGGTTCAAGAGCGGCGTTGACAGTCCGTTCGGCGTCTTTCCAGTTTAACATCTGTTCCATTCAATCTTTTACCGCCGAAATATCCGCGACAATGATAGCGTTGTCATTTACCGCATCCATTTAGGTTGTATGACAATGCGCTTTGTCGCGCGAGACCGATGACAATAGCGTCTTGCATCTGCTTCAATGGGTGGCATTTGGGGGTTAAATATGTCAAGCCTTTGATGCATTTGGATATTCACGAATCTTCGATGCAAGGATGTATCGGCATAGCTGATGCGTTTGTATGATGTGCAAGGATAGAGCGATGACACAGACCGTTCCCGTTTTCGATGGCCATAACGATGTGCTGCTGCGGCTGCGCCGCTCTGGCCGTCCCCATCCCTATCAGGATTTTTTGCAGGGCGGCGAGGCCGGGCATATTGATTTGCCCAAGGCGCGCCAAGGGGGACTGGCCGGTGGACTTTGTGCCGTATTCATTCCCTCGCCAAGCTTCAAACCTGATGACAACGGGGATTTCCAGGCTCCGGCCCAGCCGGAAGCGCTGAATGAGACGCTGGCCATGGCCCGGCTGCTGTTTGAAATCGAGGCGAATTCGGCTGGTCGCGTCAAGGTCTGCCGCAGTGCCGCCGATATCCGGCATTGCCTGGCCAATGAAATCTTTGCGGCAGTTTTCCACATCGAAGGCGTTGAGGCCATCGCTGCCGATCTCGATGCCCTTTATGTGCTGCATCAGGCGGGGCTACGCTCGCTCGGTCCTGTCTGGAGTCGTCCGAATATCTTTGCTCATGGCGTTCCCTTCCGCTTTCCATCCCCCCCGGATATCGGCCCCGGTCTGACGGATGCTGGCAAGGACCTGATCCGTGCTTGCAATGAGTTGAAGATCATGGTCGATCTCTCTCATATGAATGAACAGGGCTTCTGGGATATTGCCGGTCTTTCCAATGCACCGCTTGTCGCCTCCCATTCCAACGCTCACGCGCTATGCCTGCATAGCCGCAACCTCACCGACAAGCAGTTGGATGCGATCCGTGACAGTGGTGGTTTGGTGGGTATCAATTTCGGGGTGATTTTCCTGCGCGAAGATGGCCAGCGCAATCTCGCTACACCGCTGGACGTGCTCATTGACCATATTGATTATATCGTGACGCGCATCGGCATCGACCATGTCGCACTCGGCTCAGACTTCGATGGCACCACTGTTCCAGACGCCCTGAAGGATGCAACCGGCCTGCCATTGATCGTCCAGGGGCTGGAAGCACGAGGGTATGATGCGGCATCAATTGCCAAGGTCTGCCATGGCAACTGGATTTCTGTGCTGGAGCGGACCTGGGGTGTTTAGCGTTTTCTGCCGCGAAATGAGATTTCGCCGGGCATTGACCTTAGTGCCAGTTCCGCAGTAATCTTCTCTCATTCACCAGGGGTGTCCCGCAAGGGGCTGAGATTCCGCTAGGCTTAACAGCAGCGCGGTGACCCGTTGAACCTGATCCAGTTCATACTGGCGTAGGGACGGTGCAAGCGCTGCAAAACCATGGCCCGTATTGGGGTTATGTCCCTATTTGGGTTCAAGGCGTCTTTCCATCATTCCGGCTATCATGACTGGGTCTCCAACCTGAACACTTGGAGCCTCAAAAATGAATATCGCCCCACAGTTTCCGACCCCCGAAGTCACCACCGGGACGCTTCCCGCCTCCGCCAAGGTGCATATTTCCGGAGAGATCTACCCGCAGATCCGCGTGCCGATGCGCCAGATCACGCTGCACCCCACCTCAGGCGAGCCGCCGGTCAATGTTTATGACAGTTCCGGCCCCTATACCGATCCGAACGCCACCATTGCCATCGATGCAGGCTTGCCGCGTGTTCGCGCCGAATGGGTGGTCGCACGCGGTGATGTCGAATCCTATGCCGGACGCCACGTCAAGCCGGAGGATAATGGCTTTGCGACCGGTGAAAAGCTGACGCCCGAATTTCCGGTGCGCAATGCGCCCTTAAGGGCCAAGCCTGGCCAAGCCGTAACCCAGCTTGCCTATGCCCGTGCTGGCATCGTCACCCCGGAGATGGAGTTCATCGCCATCCGCGAGAATATTGGCCGCAAAGCTGCCAAGGACGCTCTGATCCGCGAGGGCGAAAGCTTTGGCGCGTCCATCCCGGATTACGTCACGCCAGAATTTGTCCGTCAGGAAGTGGCCATGGGCCGCGCCATCATCCCGGCCAATATCAACCACCCGGAAGCCGAGCCGATGATTATCGGCCGGAATTTCCTGGTGAAGATCAATGCCAATATCGGCAATTCCGCCGTCACCTCATCCATGGCCGAGGAAGTGGAAAAAATGGTCTGGGCGATCCGCTGGGGCGCCGATACGGTGATGGACCTCTCCACCGGGCGCAACATTCACAATATCCGCGACTGGATCATCCGCAATTCCCCGGTGCCGATTGGCACGGTGCCGCTCTATCAGGCGTTGGAAAAGGTGCATGGCATTGCCGAAAACCTGACCTGGGACGTGTTCCGCGATACGCTGATCGAACAGGCCGAGCAGGGGGTGGATTATTTCACCATCCATGCCGGCGTGCGCCTCTCCTATATCCATCTCACCGTCAACCGTGTCACCGGCATTGTGTCGCGCGGCGGCTCGATCATGGCCAAGTGGTGTCTGCATCATCACAAGGAGAGCTTCCTCTACGAGCATTTCGATGAAATCTGCGATATTTGCCGGGCTTATGACGTGTCGTTCTCGCTTGGTGACGGCCTTCGCCCCGGTTCGATTGCCGATGCCAATGATGCCGCGCAATTCGCCGAACTGGAAACGCTGGGCGAACTGACCAAAATCGCCTGGGCGAAAGATTGCCAGGTGATGATCGAAGGCCCCGGCCACGTGCCGATGCATAAGATCAGGGAGAATATGGACAAGCAGTTGAAGACCTGCGGCGAGGCGCCCTTCTACACGCTCGGTCCGCTGACCACCGACATCGCTCCCGGTTACGACCACATCACGTCGGGCATCGGGGCGGCGATGATCGGCTGGTACGGCACGGCCATGCTCTGCTACGTGACGCCGAAGGAGCATCTGGGCCTGCCGGATCGCAAGGACGTCAAGACAGGCGTCATCACCTACAAGATCGCGGCTCACGCCGCCGATCTCGCCAAGGGGCATCCGGCAGCCCAGGTCCGCGACGATGCATTGTCGCGCGCCCGTTTCGAATTCCGCTGGGAAGACCAGTTCAACCTGTCGCTTGATCCAGACACAGCCCGGTCCTTCCACGACGAAACCCTGCCAAAGGAAGCCCATAAGGTTGCGCATTTCTGCTCGATGTGCGGCCCGAAATTCTGTTCGATGCGGATTTCCCACGATATTCGCGCCGAAGCCCAGAAAGAGGGGCTGGAAGCCATGGCGGCCAAATATCGCGATGGTGGCGATCTCTACATGCCGGTCTCCGATGAGGAGAAACCGTCGGCGGGAGAATGACATGTCCATTCTGATCAAGGGGGCCGGCGTTGCCGGCCTCACATTGGCGCTTGAACTTGCTCTACGCGGTATCAATGTCGCGGTGCGCGATATCAAAACCTCGGTAGGGCAGGGGGCTTCTCACTATGCAGGTGGGATGCTGGCACCTTATTGTGAGCGGGAAGCAGCAGAAGAGCAGGTTCTGACGCTTGGCCTTGCAGCAGCGGATTGGTGGGAACAGGCTTTGCCTGGTTCCGTGACGCGCAAGGGAACTCTGGTGCTGACCCCAAACCGCGATATTCAGGATCTGAACCGCTTTGCCAGCCGCACAAGTGGCTACCAATGGCTGGACGCCGATGGCATCGCCGCATTGGAACCGGATTTGGCCGGGCGTTTTCGCAAGGGCCTGTTTTTCACGGATGAAGCCCACCTCGATCCACGCCATGCATTGGACGGTCTTTATCAGGCGTTGGTGCAGCAGGGTGTTTCTTTCTATCTCGGACCTGATGCCGAGCTTGATACCAGCCGCTTTGACAGCATCGTCGATTGTAGCGGTGCTGCCGCAATCGATACGATTGAGGACCTGCGCGGGGTGCGCGGCGAAATGATCTATCTGCAAACAGCGGATATAAGCCTGAGCCGCCCCATCCGGCTGCTGCATCCGCGCCATCCGATCTACATCGTGCCACGCGACAACAATTGCTTTATGGTCGGCGCCACCATGATAGAGGCGAGGGATGACGGTCCGATCAGCGCGCGGTCTCTCATGGAATTCCTCAATGCTGCCTACACGTTGAACCCAGCTTTCGGCGAGGCCCGGCTGATCGAGACTGGCGTCGGCATTCGCCCGGCTTTTGCCGATAATCTGCCGCGCATTGTCGAGACACCAGATGGCTTCGCAATTGCCGGAATGCACCGTCATGGCTTCCTAC
>NZ_AP023273.1:900000-1012500 GCF_013426735.1 Agrobacterium vitis | reverse complement strand
GGATTTCCGAATGGGGAAACCCACCTTAGATATCTAGAAAATCTGTTTTGCTAGACCAACAATCTGTTTCTTCAACAGACGATGGTATGGAACTTCCATACAGGCCGATAGGCCACGCCAATCGTTTGGCGCACCGTCTGTAGCGCAGCGATCGAAGATCGCGACAGCGTGAAGACAGGAAAAAAACACCCGGAACGTCCGGGTGATAGGGCTCAGCAAAAGAGGTTTCTAGATATCGCAAATAAGGTATCTTATCCTGAATACATAGGGGTAAGAAGCGAACTCGGGGAACTGAAACATCTAAGTACCCGAAGGAAAGGACATCAACCGAGACTCCGCAAGTAGTGGCGAGCGAACGCGGACCAGGCCAGTGGCACTGAGGAATAAAGCGGAACAAGTTGGAAAGCTTGGCCATAGTGGGTGACAGCCCCGTACGCGTAGAACACTCATTGTCCTAGAGTAGGGCGGGACACGTGAAATCCTGTTCGAACATGGGGAGACCACTCTCCAAGCCTAAGTACTCGTGCATGACCGATAGCGAACAAGTACCGTGAGGGAAAGGTGAAAAGCACCCCGACAAGGGGAGTGAAATAGAACCTGAAACCGGATGCCTACAAACAGTAGGAGGGCGAAAGCCTGACTGCGTACCTTTTGTATAATGGGTCAACGACTTAGTGTAACTAGCAAGCTTAAGCCGGTAGGTGTAGGCGCAGCGAAAGCGAGTGTTAATAGCGCGATTGAGTTAGTTGCATTAGACCCGAAACCGAGTGATCTAGCCATGAGCAGGTTGAAGGTTGGGTAACACCAACTGGAGGACCGAACCCGCATCTGTTGCAATAGATTGGGATGACTTGTGGTTAGGGGTGAAAGGCCAATCAAACTCGGAAATAGCTGGTTCTCCGCGAAAACTATTTAGGTAGTGCGTCGATCGAATACCTCAGGGGGTAGAGCACTGGATGGGCTATGGGGACTCACCGTCTTACTGATCCTAACCAAACTCCGAATACCTGAGAGTACTAATCGGCAGACACACGGCGGGTGCTAACGTCCGTCGTGAAGAGGGCAACAACCCTGACCTCCAGCTAAGGTCCCCAAGTCATGGCTAAGTGGGAAAGGATGTGAGGATCCCAAAACAACCAGGATGTTGGCTTAGAAGCAGCCATCATTTAAAGAAAGCGTAACAGCTCACTGGTCTAAATAAGGGTCTTTGCGCCGAAAATGTAACGGGGCTAAAGCCATGCACCGAAGCTGAGGATGTGCAGTAATGCACGTGGTAGCGGAGCGTTCCGTAAGCCTGTGAAGGGACAGTCGTGAGACATCCTGGAGGTATCGGAAGTGCGAATGTTGACATGAGTAACGATAAAGGGGGTGAGAGACCCCCTCGCCGAAAGACCAAGGGTTCCTGCTTAAAGTTAATCTGAGCAGGGTTAGCCGGCCCCTAAGGCGAGGCAGAAATGCGTAGTCGATGGGAACCACGTTAATATTCGTGGGCCTGGTGGTAGTGACGGATCACACAAATTGTACAGTCTTACTGGATTGATTGTGCAGTGGAGTGGTTCCAGGAAATAGCTCCACCGTATAGACCGTACCCGAAACCGACACAGGTGGTCAGGTAGAGTATACCAAGGCGCTTGAGAGAACTATGTTGAAGGAACTCGGCAAATTGCACGCGTAACTTCGGAAGAAGCGTGACCCCTTTTTACGCAAGTGGAGAGGGGTGGCACAGACCAGGGGGTAGCGACTGTTTATCAAAAACACAGGGCTCTGCGAAGTCGCAAGACGACGTATAGGGTCTGACGCCTGCCCGGTGCTGGAAGGTTAAAAGGAGAGGTGCAAGCTTTGAATTGAAGCCCCAGTAAACGGCGGCCGTAACTATAACGGTCCTAAGGTAGCGAAATTCCTTGTCGGGTAAGTTCCGACCTGCACGAATGGCGTAACGACTTCCCCGCTGTCTCCAACATAGACTCAGTGAAATTGAATTCCCCGTGAAGATGCGGGGTTCCTGCGGTCAGACGGAAAGACCCCGTGCACCTTTACTATAGCTTTACACTGGCATTCGTGTCGGCATGTGTAGGATAGGTGGTAGGCTTTGAAGCTTGGACGCCAGTTCGAGTGGAGCCATCCTTGAAATACCACCCTTATCGTCATGGATGTCTAACCGCGGTCCGTTATCCGGATCCGGGACAGTGTATGGTGGGTAGTTTGACTGGGGCGGTCGCCTCCGAAAGAGTAACGGAGGCGCGCGATGGTGGGCTCAGACCGGTCGGAAATCGGTCGTCGAGTGCAATGGCATAAGCCCGCCTGACTGCGAGACTGACAAGTCGAGCAGAGACGAAAGTCGGTCATAGTGATCCGGTGGTCCCGCGTGGAAGGGCCATCGCTCAACGGATAAAAGGTACGCCGGGGATAACAGGCTGATGACCCCCAAGAGTCCATATCGACGGGGTTGTTTGGCACCTCGATGTCGGCTCATCGCATCCTGGGGCTGGAGCAGGTCCCAAGGGTTTGGCTGTTCGCCAATTAAAGCGGTACGTGAGCTGGGTTCAGAACGTCGTGAGACAGTTCGGTCCCTATCTGCCGTGGGTGTAGGAATATTGACAGGATCTGTCCCTAGTACGAGAGGACCGGGATGGACATATCTCTGGTGGACCTGTTGTCGTGCCAACGGCATAGCAGGGTAGCTATATATGGAATGGATAACCGCTGAAGGCATCTAAGCGGGAAACCAACCTGAAAACGAGTATTCCCTATCAGAGCCGTGGAAGACGACCACGTTGATAGGACGGGTGTGGAAGCAGGGTAACCTGCGAAGCTTACCGTTACTAATAGCTCGATTGGCTTAATCGTTCTCATTGACCATGCTCATCAAAGCCTTCGGCTTTGATGATGCCATCTGTTTTGTCCTGACGCTGTCGGCTCTTTGAGCCTTCGCTGCGGACGGCCAGCACCATCAGGTGCGACGGCCCTTGGCCTTGCGGACTTTGTCCGATGAGTGCCACGAAAACGAAAAAAGACGTGTTCATAAAAAATCCAGCTTCTCAAATATGCAAAGCATCAATACGGTTCCGTATGGTCCTTTGGCACCCTTCAACACGTCAGTGTTGAAGAAAGGTTTGCCAAAGAAAAGGGAACAATGTTGATGCGAAGCATCAACATTGCCCTTAGCTGACCTGGTGGTCATGGCGGGGCGGCCGCACCCGTTCCCATTCCGAACACGGCCGTGAAACGCCCCTGCGCCAATGGTACTTCGTCTTAAGACGCGGGAGAGTAGGTCGCTGCCAGGTCTGCTAAGCGCAATGTTCATACTCAAATCAATCATCTTCTCTCAAAAACATCGGCCCAGCCGAAAACATAAAGGGTCGCTCAAGCGACCCTTATTCCGTTAACGAATAACAATATATAACGCGGGGTGGAGCAGCCCGGTAGCTCGTCAGGCTCATAACCTGAAGGCCGCAGGTTCAAATCCTGCCCCCGCAACCAATAGTTACACAAAATCCCGTAGCCTTAAATGCTGCGGGATTTTTGCGTTTGGGGAATGAGATCCCCGGGCTTTCAGCTCTGTTTATAGGTTACAAGGAAGGGTGCGCACAGTTTCGAACCTGCGGCTTACTCCGTAAGTCCTCACGGTTGAGATGATACCGCCTTTCGAAATTGCTTTGTGAAACTTTCTAGACGGTTGACGTAGCGCAAAGCGATATAAGCCACCATCAGTCATCTGTGTCTAGAAGGCTTATGTCTTCTGGACATAATTAAGGATGATGGCCATGGCACAGTCTAGGTGTTTAGTCCCGGCATTTGATGGATCGGATCAATGATGAAACGATCCGGCTCCAAAGTCCATCGTTTACAAATGAATTCGTAGGGCGTGAGGCCTTTTAGGGTCTTGAGCCTTCGCCCGAAATTATAGGCATCAATGAAGTCGGCGAGATGCCTTTTGAGTTGGTCGTGATCGTCGTAGTAGAAACGCTTGACGGTCGCTTCCTTGATCGTCCGGTTCATCCGCTCGACCTGCCCATTGGTCCATGGGTGCTTCAGCTTGGTCAGACGATGCTCAATGCCGTTCTCGTCACAGACCCGGTCGAAGATGTGATGGAAGGCGTAGAGATCGCAGGCCCGATTGGTGAACTGAATGCCGTTGTCCGTCAGAACCGTATGGATGGCATAGGGCACAGCCTTGACCAGATTGCGCAGGAATTGGGCTGCATTCATCTTTCCGGCTTTGGCGTAAAGCTCGACGAAGGCAAACTTGGACGTTCTATCAATGGCCACAAACAGATAGAGCTTGCCCTCAGCGGTCTGGACTTCAGCGATATCGATGTGAAAGTAGCCAATGGGGTAACTCTTGAACTTCTTTTTTGGCTCCTTGTCGCCCTCGACTTCCGGCAGTCGTGAAATGTCATGGCGCTGTAGGCATCGATGTAAGGACGAGCGCGTCAGATGCGGGATTGTTGGCTGAAGGGCATAAAGGCAATCATCCAAAGGTAGAAGCGTGTGCCTGCGGAAGGCGACAATCACGGCCTCCTCCTCGAGGCTCAAGACTGTCGAATGCGGTTCCTTCGGCCCGGTCGCCAAATCGGCAACCGATGTGCGCTTCTTCCACTTGGCAACGGTCTTCGGGTTGATCCCATACCGCTTTGAGAGCGCTCTCAGGCTCTCTTGACTATTTTGTATTGCTCGACGGATTGCCTCTGTCGTTGTGGCGCGACCGTGTAGAACCTGGCCCATAGTGCTTCCTTCCATTCGAGGGAAAATAATGCACCATTAAAGTCCAGGATCAAACAACTAGGAACCGCGCGAACAATGCAAAAAATCCCGCAATAATTGCTTGACAAGCCACCTCAGATAGCGCGATGCTCACGTAATAGTAGTATTGCCTTTATTTATTTATTTTTTTGGGATTGAAAAAGTGCCAACCAAGCTCTTTCTCGTGAAAAGCCCGGATTCTATGGCTCTGGATTATAGGGTACTGCCCTTGCTTCGGGTCAAGATTGAATATGCCAGGTTGAACTTTCGCGACCCCGTGACGGCATCCGGAATATTATTGCATCGGACCGAAAATAGGAATCGCTACGATTCTCTAAGAAATTGTTTTCGCACCAGATTTATCCACAATCTGGTTCCCACTTTTCGGTCCGATGCTCTAGGCGCGGCTCCAGAAGGACACGTTCCCGGCAATGAAGGTGCGAATGGTTTGCCTGAGGGCATGTCCGGGGCCGTCACCGGACGATTTGCCGCCACCTATTTTGTACGCAGCGGGCATAAGGTTCAAACCATGACCCGTGATCCCACTCGGGCGGATGTCCTTTCAGAACGTAGGGTTGCGTCGGTTGGGAATGTGCCGGATGCAGCCGCGTTTTCCGCAGACACGTTTGGTGCGGAAATCTTTGACGCGGCCTTCAATGTGACTGGGGGGCTGGTGAACTGGCTTGACCGTCATTTGCGCACGGGTGGGACGCTTGCGCTTGCCGGATTCAGCACGCGGAACAATGTGCAGATTAACGCGCTTGCAGTGTTTCTAAGGCTGCTTCGGCTAATTGGCGTCAATGCCGGGCTCAGGGCCGTGGAAAAGATGCAAGCGTTAAGCGCGGTGTCGAAGGTTTTGTTGCCTGGTGATTATGATCGGATCGCCTATCTGGGGCAGCCACAGGATGTTACGCGGCCTTTGCGCGGTTTCGGTGAGAGTTCCGGTTGTGGTAGGATACTGGCGGGCCTGAGATGAAGAATATTCCGGCCGAGATCACGTCTCAGACAGCGCAAGGAACGGCTTTTCTCTTTCCGGGGCAGGGTGTCCAGTACTTCCAGATGGGTGCCGAACTGTTCCGAAACGATCCCGTCTTCCGTGATATACTCTTGCGGTTGGACGGCGCACTGGTTGCTGACGGAAATCAATCTGTTCTGGAGCGGCTTTACGCGGAAAACATCGGGCGGGACGCGCTGTGCGAAGACCTGTGTTTTACCCACCCAGCGCTGTTGATGGTGGAATTGGGACTGGCCCTTCGGCTGCAAGCGGGTGGAACCCGGCCAGACATTTGCCTTGCCGTCTCCCTGGGCGAATTTGCGGCAGCCGCGTTCGCAGGCGTCCTGCCGCCCGAGGAAATGCTGTGCTGCATCGCCAAAACCGCCCGCATCATTCAGAACGGGTGTGCTGCTGGACGGATGATGACCGTCCTTGGGCCGATATCGGCAGTGGATGGCCTCATCGGCGTGGAATTCGTTGGAGAGCAAGCAGACAATCAATTTATTATTGCAGGCCCAGAAGGTGCTATAGACGCGGCTGGACACAAGCTGCGGGCCGATGGACATCTGGTGGTCACGCCCCCGATCGCAAGGGCCTTCCACACCACTGCTATGGACGCCGTCGCTGCTGACGTTGCTGCGGTTTTTGCCAATCGTCACTACCGATCTCCGCAAGTGCCGCTGATTTCGGCCATGACCGGCAGGATCATCGCTGCGCCCGATGCCGCCCATTTCGCCCGCGTCGGGCGCGGGCAGATCAATTTCCGTATGGCTGTACAAACGCTGGAGTCGCTGGGCAAGGTTTTCCGTCTCATCGATGTCGGGCCTTCGGGCAGCCTTGCCACCTTGGCGGCACGGTCGTTGCGCGCGGCGCAAGAGTGGCCGCAAGAGCGTATCCTTTCACCGTTCGCGGCGGGTCAGAGCGAACTGGACCGCCTCAAGGCGCTGGACGAGGTGAGCATGAAAAACCTTGAACAAATCCCTTCTTCGCAGCGGGGTGGTCGATGGGGTAAGGCGGTGGTCTTTGCGGGGCAGGGGTCGCAGGTCACCGGAATGGGCGAGGAACACTTCTCGCGGTTTCCGGATCTGGTGGCCAGTGCTGACCGCATTCTCGGCTATTCCATTGCCGATGTCTGCCATGAAAACCCGTCGGGTAAACTGGGCAATACGCGTTACGCCCAGCCTTTGATTTTTTGCGTCAATGCGCTGGCGTGGCAACACCATGTTGCAAATCACGGCATGCCCGATGTTCTGGCCGGGCACTCGCTTGGCGAGATGAACGCGCTCCATGCGGCGGGCGTCATGGATTTCGAGACTGCGCTTGGCATCGTCAAGAAGCGAGCCGAACTGATGGCAGAGGCTCCTGCCGGTGCGATGTCTGCGGTCCTCGGACTGAATCGTCCCCGCCTTGAACAGATTATCGACAATGCAGGTTTCGATCAGGTCGATATCGCCAACCTGAACACGCCCGGGCAGATTGTGATTTCCGGCGATGCGGATCAGATCCGCGCGGCGGCGGGGATCATTCAGGCTGAAGGTGCAAAGGCTTGCATTCCCCTGCCGGTCAGCGGCGCGTTCCATTCACGGCTGATGCGCAAGGCGGAAGCAGCTTTTGCCGAATATTTGTCCGTTTTCCGGTTCGCCCCGCCCTTGGTGCCGGTGGTGTCGAATGTGACGGCGCGTCCGTATTCCGCAATCAATATCGGTGGCCAGATCGCCGGTCTGCTGTCGCGATCCGTTGATTGGGTTGGGTCCGTTGGGCATATGCTGGATATGGGCGTGCGCGACTTTGTCGAGCTTGCTCCGAAGCCGGTTCTGACGCAAATGATCGCGGAGATCCGCCGCACGCATGTTGCGGCCATGCCGGGACCGCTTGTTGTACCGTCACTTGCACCCGAAATTGCAATCCTTGCACCGTCCGCCGTGCCAATCGTGCAAAAGACTGGCAGTGGCCTGGGAGCGGAAACGCTGGGCTCGGCGGCATTCCGTGCCGTTCATGGTGTTCGGTATTCTCATATTTGTGGCGGCATGGTGCATGGCATTGCCAGTGTGGATTGGGTTGTTGCCTGCGCGAATGCGGGCATTCTGTCCTTCTTTGGAACGGGAGGTTTGTCGTCGGAACGGGTTGAGTCCGCCCTGGCCGATCTGACAGCACGTATCCCGCAACGCCAGCCTTTTGGTGTGAACCTGTTGAGCGGATCGAACGAGGCCGCCAATGTGGCTTTGTTCCTGCGGTATGGCATTCGGACGATTGAGGCTTCCGCCTTTATCAAAATGACTCCCGAACTGGTACGCTACCGCTTGCTGGGGCTTTCACGCGACGCGCTTTCACCGGGAGGTGTCGCTATCGGCAACCGCGTCGTGGCAAAATTGTCCCGCCCCGAGGTGGCCCGGATCTTTCTCCTGCCAGCACCGGATCAGATTGTTCAATCGCTGCTGGCCAAGGGAGATATTACGTCTGAAATGGCGGAATTGGCCAAAAGGATTCCAATGGCCGACGATATCTGCGTCGAGGCCGATTCTGGCGGTCATACCGATCAGGGAAATGCAACGGTCCTGATCCCGGCGATCTGCCGTTTGCGGGATGCCGTGCAGGCGGAAATGAGCTATGCACGCCCAGTGCGTATTGGTGCGGGTGGCGGCATTGGCACTCCCGATGCCGCAGCCTCGGCACTGGTTCTTGGGGCCGAGTTCACCGTGACCGGATCCATCAACCAATGCACGCAGGAAGCGGGTACGAGCACGCTGGTCAAGCAAATGCTGGCCGAGGCCGAAGTTCAAGATACAGCCTATGCACCCGCTGGCGATATGTTTGAAATCGGCGCGCAGGTGCAAGTCTTGCGGCGGGGCGTGCTGTTTCCGGCGCGCGCCAACCGGCTTTTCGATCTCTACATGCATCATGATCGGATCGAGGATATCGATAATCAGACCCGCGACCAGATCGAAACACGCTATTTCCAGCGTGGTTTCGATCAGGTCTGGCAGGATTGCCTGGCCTATTGGCCGCCTGCGGCCATCGAACGTGCGCTGTCGGTGCCCAAACAGAAGATGGCCTACATTTTTCGCTGGTATTTCGGCCTGTCGGGGCGGTTGGCCCTGCAAGGTGCGGCAGAGCGGAAAGTCGATTTTCAGATCCACTGCGGCCCCGCCATGGGCGCGTTCAACCAGTGGGTTGCGGGTACAAGCCTGGCCGATTGGCAAAACCGCACAGTTGTTGCGGTCAATTCACAGCTTCTGACGGCAACCGCCGACAGGATCGAACGTGCAATCCGAGATTTTTCAAGGACTTAAAATTCTATGGATACCGTTGCGCCGCGGATAGCAAAATATATCGAAGAGCAGTTTCTCGTTATTTTCGGCGAGGATTTCGATGTCGATACCAATCTCTTTGAAGCAGGCATCATGGACAGTTTCGGCTATGTCCAACTGCTCGGTTTTCTACAGTCAGAGTTCCAGCTCACGCTGGAAGATGATGAATTCCTGACCAATGTGATGTCCAGCCTGCGGCGCATGGCGGTCGCTGCGTCAGCCAAATTGGTGCAGCAACAGGAGAGATGAGCCATGTGTGGTATCGCCGGATCATATGCACCCGATGGAGCTTGTAATCCTCAAGGCCCCGATGAGATCGTGGCCATGCTGGCCCGCATCGGCCATCGTGGCCCTGACGAGGCCGGGTATTATCGGGACGACCGCTGCACCCTTGGCATGGTGCGGTTGAGTATTCTCGATCTTGCCTCGGGCCAGCAACCAATGGCCAGCCCCTCTCAGCGCTATTGGTGCTGCTTTAACGGTGAAATCTACAATTACGTCGAACTGCGGCAGGAATTGCAGTCACTGCATGGCATGCAGTTCCGCACGGATGGTGATACGGAAGTGCTGCTGCGTGCATGGGAAGCGTGGGGGGCCGCATGCCTGCCGCGGCTGAACGGTGCTTTTGCCTTTGCCATCTATGACCGCGAAACGAAGGCTCTGGTTTTGGCACGCGATCGGTTCGGAAAACGACCGCTGTTTTGGGCGAAGACGAACGGACGCTATGTTTTCGCTTCGGAAATCAAGGCTTTCCTGGGGTGCAGTGGTATCAGTTTTGAAACGGATCCCGCGCATTTCGCCGCCATTTTGGCGAGCTGGACCCCATCGCCCGACCAGACCGGCTGGAAAGGTATAGAAACCCTGCCCATTGGTGGCTGGATGGAAATCGCTGCCAATGGAACGGTCAAGTCAGGGCGCTATACCACGCTGGACTTCAAGCCACGGCAAGAGTTCTCATCGATGGCCGATGCCGCAGAAGCGGTTCGCGCTGCCCTGATCCGCGCCGTGACCATCCGTATGCGCAGTGATGTGCCGGTGGGGCTCTATCTGTCAGGCGGACTGGACAGTACGATCATCGCGGCTATTTTGGCTGATTTGCCCAAGGCTGAACCCATATCCTCCTATTCCATCGGGTTTGAGGACGAGGGGCTTGACGAAGGCCCGTTCCAGGACCTTGCCAGCAAACGTTTCGGCACGCGCCATACAACAGTGCGCGCAAGCCACCGCGACATCTGCAATGCTTTTGCGCAGGCGGTCTATCATGCCGAGGTACCGGTGTTCCGCACGGCGTTTGTGCCGATGTTCCTTTTGTCGCAACGGGTGCAGTCCGATGGCATCAAGACTATTCTGAGCGGCGAGGGCTCGGACGAGGTTTTCCTTGGCTATGATCTGTTCCGGGAAACCATGCTGCGGGAAAGCTGGGCCGGGCTGGACACGGAAACCCGCAGGATGCGGGTGTCGCGGCTTAATCCTTATCTCAAGCATTTCGCCAACGCGCCCGGCGCGGGCATGGTGGGGCTGTACGACCAGTTTGCAACCGAGCGGCTGCCGGGGCTGTTTTCACACGAAATCCGCTATCAAAATGGCAATTTGTCCCTGCGTCTCCTCGCTGACCGCGCGCTTGCGGCGCGTGCGCTGAACCCTTTGATGACTGCGGCGGCGCAAGCTCCCGGATTTGTGGACATGACCGCCGTTGAAAAGGCGCAATGGCTGGAATTCAACACTTTGCTTCCGGGATATCTTCTGTCCACGCAGGGGGAAAGAATGGGAATGGCACATGGTGTCGAAAACCGCTGCCCATTTCTCGATCCCAATGTCGTGGCCATGGCCGGCTCGGTGAATCTCAAACATGATGACGGTTGGACGGAAAAAGCTGTGCTGAAACATGCCTTTCCTGAACTGCCGGAGGAGATCCGCACCCGTCACAAACATCCCTACCGTGCCGCAGACAGCAAATCCTTTGTGCTGGAGCGACCAGACTATCTGGAAATGGTGTTGTCCGCCCAAGAGCTCGGTCGATCGGGACTGATCGACACGCGCTTTGCCGAACGTCTGGTCACCAAGATCATGACGCAGCCTAGTGACCGTATCAGCGTCAGCGAAAACCAGGCGTTTGTCTCACTTCTCAGTTTCCAGATGTTGCAGCATCAATATGTCCGGCGCGAAGGCCTGCCTGCCGTTTCGCAAGCGTATCTGCGAGAGCGCCTCACGGTCAGTATCGAAGAAAGGCTGGCCGCATGACCGCTATGCCCGAACCCATCGCGATCATTGGTCTTGCGCTTCGCTTTCCTGGGGCCGAAACATTGGAGGCCTTCTGGGACATCATCGCGTCCGGTGAGGTTAAGATCACGGAACTGCCACAACTGCGTCGCAGCGCGGGTTTTCCACCGGATCGTACATTCTGGGGCGGATTTATCGATGCAGCGGATGAGTTCGATCCTCTGTTCTTCGGCATTTCGGCCCGCGAAGCCAAGAGGATGGACCCACAGCAGCGGTTCATTCTGGAAGTGGCCTGGAACGCGCTGGAAGATGCAGCCATTGCCCCGTCGCGTCTGTCATCGCGACAAGTGGGTGTGTTCATGGGGGCATGCCATTGGGATTATCTGGAAATGCAGGCCCGCGCCATGCCTGAGGTTGAGGCCCACATGGCCACCGGCATTTCTCAGGCGGTGCTGTCGAACCGTGTCTCCTATTTTTTCAATTTCACCGGACCGAGCGTCACCAACGACACGGCGTGCTCCAGTGCATTGGTTGCCATCGAGCAGGCGGTGCAGGCTTTGCGGGCAGGTTCCTGCATGGTGGCACTTGCGGGCGGTGCCAACCTGATCTGGTCGCCGGATCATTTTCTGGCGTTTTCCAAGGCCGGAATGTTGTCCAAATCCGGTACCTCAAGGGCGTTTGATTCCCGGGCGGACGGATATGTCCGTGGCGAAGGTGCCGCTGTGGTCGTGTTGAAACCGCTGGCACAGGCTTTGCTCGATGGTGATCCCATCCATGCGGTCATCCGCGAAGTGGCGTCGAACCATGGCGGCAACAGTGCCGGTCTGACCGTCACCAATCCGACGGAGCAAGCAGCGCTGATCACACGCGTATTGTTACGCGCAGGAGTTTCGCCCGAAACACTGGGTTATGTCGAAGCCCATGGAACCGGCACCCCTATCGGCGACCCGATTGAGATTCGGGGTCTGAAAACCGCGATGGAAACACTTTACGCCCAAGCCGGGCTAACACCCGCCGAAGGCGTGACCCGGATCGGCTCTGTCAAGAACAATATCGGCCATCTGGAAGGCGCCGCCGGTATTGCCGGTGTTGCAAAAGTGGTGGCTGCACTCAAACACGCGCAGATTCCGCCGACTGCTGGCTTCGAGAAGCCAAATCCGCTTTTGCGGCTTGCCGGGTCCCCGTTGCGCATTGCCGACAGGCTTGAGCCATGGCCTGCTTCAGAGGATATGCCGCGTCGTGCGGGGGTGAGTTCCTTCGGGTTTGGCGGAACCAACGCCCATGCCCTGATCGAGGAGTTTCGTGCCGGTGCGGGAATGTCCCAACCGGCCATATCTCAGACCGCCATGCCCCAATCGGGCTGGCCTATCGTGCTATCAGCACGCAGCGAAGCCGCGCTGAAGCGCCGCTGCCGCGATCTGGCCCATTGGCTGGAGCGCAATCCCACCGCCGAGGTTGCGGCTATTGCCAGCAGCCTGACCCACGGGCGCGAGACGATGGCCCACCGAGCGGCGATGTTGACCAAGGGCGAGGAGTTGCGTGATCAGCTTATGGCCATTGCCACGGGAAGCGCTTTGCCTGCGGATGTCTGGACTGGCCATGCCGACGAGGAAAAGGCAACTGAGACCGTGGTTTCGGCAGATATGCCTGATCAGCTTGCGGCTTGGGTTAACGGCGCGTTTGTTGATTGGACGGCGCAGGTGCCCGTTCTCCCACGCTTGCATTTGCCGGGTTACGTCTTTGAGCGTACCAGTCACTGGTTCGAGCCGCTTGTTGCGCCTGCTCCCGCCATCACACCTGCTGTGGAGGATCTGCGGTTTGATCTGACCGAGGATGGTGCCCATCTGCACATTCCTGCATCACATCCTTACCTGTCGCATCATATTATTGGTGGTGTGGCCATCCTGCCCGGTGTTGTAACGCTGTCTTACGTTGCCCGGGCCTTTGCATCCGTGTCGGGAAGCGATTTTGCTGCTCTACGCGATGTGGTTTGGCAAAGACCGGCGCGCGCAACGGAAACCGGCGTCGATCTCACGATCCGTCGCCAGGGCGAAGATGGTTTCATTGTTCACGATGAACTGGGCGATGTCGTGGTCCGAGGCCGCACGAGCCTTCAGGAACCGCAGCCCGTGGCAGACGTGCCGTCCGAATCCGGCACTGATCTCGGTCTGCCCTATGAAAGACTGATTTCCGTTGCGATCGAACACGGCCCCGCATTCCGCGCCGTTCGCACGATGGCGGTTGCGGCAGGGCAGGTGGTCGGCAAGCTGGACCTTCCGGCGGACGCCCTCTTGCCCGAAACTGCTGCGCATCCTGTTTTGCTCGACGCAGCGCTACAGACCATCGTTTCCGCGCTTTTCCCGGGCGAAGCACCGGGCGTGCCCTTTGCCGTCGAACGATTTGAGATCTCCAATATCACCGCCAGCCAGGCTGTTTCGCTGTGCCGTCGGCGCATGGACGGCCGACATGACGTGGACGTGGTGGCCGATGGTCAGACCCTTGCCCGGATTTACGGTCTTGCGACGCGGCCTGTGTCCGCAGCTGTGGCGTCGGAGATTGTGGTGGCAGAGCCGCAAGCGGCGATGGTCAGTCGGGTTTCCGTGCCGGATGCGGCGGTGCAGGGGTTGATCGATGCATCTCCCGCAGACGATTTCGTGCTGGTGGGGACATCGGCAGACACGCCCCGTTTGCTGTCGCTTCCCAGCGCCCAAACCGCAGATGACGACGCGCAGAGCCTGCATGACGGCCTTTGGCTTGTTCTGTCCACCTTGCGTGATTGGATGCGCGCAGGCGATTTGACAGGACTTTGGATCCGGCCGGGGGCATCGGATTTTGGAGCCTGCGCCATTCCCCTGATCCGCACGATGGCGCTTGAAGGCGGAGGAATCGCCGTCGCCCTGAGCGATACCCCGCCCGAGGTGTCCTTTGCGCGGGCGCAGCAGAGCGCGGCGCGGCGTGATGATGTTGAAGGCGCAGTGGTTCTTATCACTGGTGGTGCTGGCGCGATTGGCCGCGCCATGGCGCAGAGCCTGATGCAGCGCAAGGCGAAAACAGTCATTCTTGCCGGGCGGACTTCGCCCCGTGATACCGATTTTCCGTTTGTTGTCTGCGATGTTGCAGACCCTTCCAGCTTGCGGGCCGCCTTGGAGCAGATTATCCGTGACCATGGTCGTCTAGATGGGGTGATTCACAGTGCTGGCCTTATCGAGGATGGCATGGCCCGGACTAAGGAGCGCCAGTCCTTTGATCGCGTTCTTGCCCCGAAGATTGATGGCCTGTTGGCGCTGGATGCTGCAACCGCAGCAATGCCCCTGCGGTTTTTTCTGGTCAATAGCTCTATTGCCGCGGTTCACGGTGCAATCGGCCAGTCTGACTATGCGGCGGCGAATGCCTATCTGAACCGCTTCATGCAGAAACGCGCTGAGCGGGTCGCACAAAAGGAGCGCTCCGGGCATAGCCTGTCGATTGGTTGGACCCTGTGGGCCGGTGGCGGGATGCAGGTCAGTGACCGCGTGATGCGCGGCATGAAACGCCGGATGGGAACAGATCCTCTCCCTTTGAAAGATGCATTGAGCGTCTTTCTGGATGTTCTGGATGGGGCGCTACCCCCACGAATCCAGGCCGGTTACGGAGATGCCGAACGTTTCATCCGGTTTCTGTGTGAGGGTGATGAACCCGTCGCCGTGCCCACACAGGCGCAAGCGCCTGCGTCTGTGCCTGCACGTCCAGATCAGGCCCAGCCGGAGGCGTCCGAACTGCGCACTGCCTTGCTGGACAGGCTGGTGAGAATGCTGGCTGAAACCTTGGGCATGGATGCCACAACCATCCGTCCTGGCATTGCATTCGAGCGCTATGGTTTCGATTCGCTTTTGGCGGTTGAAATGGTTGAAAAACTTGAAAAATGGCTGGGGACCGATCTGTCCGCTACGCTGTTTTTTGAAACGATCAACCTGAATGGCGTTGCCGATTACTTGCTGCGCAAATGCCCGGAGATTTTGCCCGGATTGCTACAGCCCACCGTCATCGCCGCACGTCCAGCACAGGCTTTGGCAACTCCAACGAACCATGCAGAAACCGTCGCCGCATCAGAGCCTGTCATGGCCGCCTCTGTTGCAGCATCACCCGCCAGACCGGACATCGGCGCGCCGTCCGTTCATACCCGTCCGCGTGATCGTGATATCGCCGTAATTGGCCTGGCGGGACGCTATCCGGGTGCTGCCACCCTTGACCGCTTTTGGGAGAACCTTGCGCAAGGCCGCCATTCCTTTGCCCCAGTTCCTCAGGACCGCTGGCCACATCAGGATATTTATTTTCCCGAACGCGAGGTTCTGGGAAAATCCACGATCCAGACCGGTGGATTTCTTGACGATATCGATAAGTTCGATCCGCGCTATTTCAACATTTCGCAGGCGGAAGCAGAACGCATGTCGCCTGAAGTCCGGCTATTGTTGGAATGCGCAGTCGAAACCTTTGAGCAGGCGGGCTATTCGCGCGAGACGTTGCAGGCCGAATATGGCGGGGATGTCGGTGTGCTCGTTGGGACAATGAGCAATCATTATAATCTTTATGGCTTTCAGAATATGTTGATGCACGGGGCGCGCGCTTCGGGCAGTTACACCGGCACCATGCCGAATATGATTTCGTATTTCTACGGGCTGACTGGCCCGTCGATCTTTGTGGATACGATGTGTTCTGCCTCCCTGACGGCGCTGGATCTGGCGGTGCGCCTGCTGCGCGAGGGACAATGCCGGATGGTTTTGGCTGGGGGGGTGAATCTGCTCCTGCATCCCTACAACCTCATTTCTTCGTCCCAGGAACATTTCACGTCGAACCGGGCAGAGATTATCCGCAGCTTCGGGCTCGGGGCGGATGGCACCATCCTGGGCGAAGGTGTCGGGACAGCGCTGCTGAAACCGCTTGCAGCGGCCGAGCGCGACGGTGATCTGATTCAGGCGGTCATTGTCGGGACAGCCATGGCCAATGCCGGACCGCGCAACGGCTTTACCGTGCCAAGCCCTGCCATGCAGGCGCGGGCGGTTCGCGGTGCATTGGCGGATGCGCGACTGTCGCCCGCCGATATCAGCTATATCGAAACCCACGGTTCTGGCACCAAATTGGGTGATCCGATCGAAATCGCGGCATTGCAGGAGGTTTTTGGTTCTTCGACAGAGGTTGCCCTCGGCTCGGTCAAGTCCAATATCGCCCATCTTCTCGCCGCCGCGGGCATTGCGGGCCTTACCAAGCTGGTCCTGCAATTGCGCAATGCCCAGATTGCGCCGTCCTTGCATTCAGACCAGTTGAATCCTGCGATTCCATTCCACAAAACTCCGTTCCGGGTCAACCAGACCCTCAGTCCGTGGACCGGGTCCGATGCTCCACGTCGCGCCGGGATTACCTCAATCGGGGCAGGCGGCATGAACAATCACATGATCGTGGAGGAATATCGCACGGCGGTTGCGCCGCATTTGCCTGCACGTCCCGTGGTCATGCCCTTTTCAGCCCTATCGTTGGAACGGCTGGGACAGATTATCTCCCGTATGATCGACTGGATTGACGCCAATCCGTCTATCGATCCGCAACGGGTGGCCTACACATTGCAAATGGGTCGGACTGCCCTGCGCTGCCGTGCGGCTGTCGTTGCGCAAACGCTGTCAGACCTGCGTGAGCGCCTGGTCCAGATGCGCGAGGGAGACATGACGCAGGTTGCCTATTGCGCTGACGTGATGGCAGAACCGCCGCGTGCACCGTTAACGGGTCGGGATGCAGAAAGCCTTGCGCGCAACTGGGTAAGGGGCGAAGAGGTGGACTGGGCCGCAGAATGGTCAACGCGGCCGCTGCGGATCGAATTGCCTGCCTACCCGTTTGAACGCATCCGTTGCTGGTATGAGGTGGACCCGGATGCTCCCAGCGTGCTGCGGCCCGAAGTATTCCGCCGCCGCCTGCATCCGCTGATCGGGACCAACCAATCCAATCTGAAAGGTGTGCATTTCCAAACCCTGCTGCATGCGGATGATGTGCTGGATTATGTCTCCCGCCGGAACGGTGAGGAATGGATCAGTCCGCTTTTATTGACGGATGCGGCACTTGCGGCGCTTGATCTTGCCGGTCATCCCGCTTGCGGGCTTACAGCAATCGAAATGGCGATTGAAAACCTTGCCGAGGCGGAGACGATCGAACTGTTCGTTGCGGATGGCGGTGCTGTCGAAATCCGGCAGGGGGACCGAACCATCTTCCGTGCGACCGCGACGAATTCTGCAACGCCTATCGCCGGTTCGAAGGCCTTGCTTGTGCCGGAGGCAGATCCCGGGCCTCTTCTCGCCGAGGCAGGCATCAGCCATCGCCCCTATGAACGTGGGATTGAACATTTTACTGTGACGTCCGATGGCCGTTTTGCCGCTACGGTTGTCGCTGCAACCCATCGGCAGGATTATGACCGAAAGCACACCCGGCTTGCGCCGGAGGCAATCACGGCGATCGAGGATTGCGTGCGTCTTGCCGCCCATGCGGCAGGGCTGGCCGATTGGGCCGCTTTGAACCTCGTCTCAGTGGACGAGTTGCTGATCGATGCCGTTCAGTCTGCAACTGTCCGGATTGACGGAATTCTGCTTGCCAAGGATGGTGGGGTTCGCGTTGATTTGACCCTGACCTGCGCGACCGGACATCTTGTGGCGCAACTGACTGGCCTCTACGCCCGCTCCGGCGACCAACCTGAAATTCGAAAGCATCGGTCTGAGACCCGGGAACCAGCTTTCGGAAAAATCGGGTTCGACAACAAGAGGCGAGAGTATCGGACTGTTTCCAGTCCGGTCGATGATACTCAAGCGCCATCGAATGTCGGCGCTGCCCTGAATGGGCAGTCAGGTCAGACGGCCCTACGTGAAATCGTCGCCGGGACAATGAAGTTCGATATTGAAAAGGTGGATATTTTTACCAGGTTCTACGATTTCGGCTTTGATTCCATCTCTTTGACGGCGTTGACGGATGCTGTGAACCAACGTTTCGGCTCAAAGCTGACGCCAGCCGTTTTCTACGATGTGGCCAATATCGCCCAGCTTGCCGCACAATTGGGCGATCCGATTCAACGACAATCGCGATCCGCCGCAGCCAAGCCGGTTACGGCCCATGGGCCTGCACTCACCGAAATGGCAGGACGGTTCACCGAGGTGGCAAGAACCGTGCCGACCCCGGTGGCGGGCACCGAACAGCCGATTGCGATCATCGGCATGTCATGCCGTGTTCCGGGTGCCAACGGAACGGAGGCTTTTGACGATCTTCTATTCTCGTCTCGCTTCGGTCTCAGCTCAATGCCCGAAATCCGCTATGGAAGGGCCGAGCTTGAGAGCATTGCGGCAGCTGGATTGCCTCCAAAAGGTGGTTTCCTGTCGGATATTGCCCGCTTTGATGCCGAGTTTTTCCAGATGTCTCCTGCCGAGGCCGATGTGACTGACCCCCAGCATCGCCTGATGCTGGAAGCCGTTTGGCATGCCTTGGAAGATGCTGCCTTGGTTCCTGCCAGCCTGCCGCAGGAAACAGGCGTGTTTATTGGCGTGTCCGGCAATGACTATCGCGAGATGATGCAGCGTGCGGGCGTCCCGGCCTCCGGATATGTAGCGACGGGCACATCCTTGGCGATGCTGGCCAACAGAATATCGTTCCTGCTGGATCTGACAGGACCAAGTTCGGCGATTGATACCGCCTGCTCTAGTTCGTTGGTGGCTGTCCACCGGGCGGTCCTCGCATTGCGACGCGGCGATTGCGCCTTGGCTCTGGCGGGCGGGGTCAATATCGCGCTTACTCCCGAAGGGTTCATGGGCCCCATGCAGGGCGGCATGCTGAGCCCCGACGGGGAATGCAGAACATTCTCGGCGCGCGCCAATGGGTATGTGCGTGGCGAAGGCGTGGGAGTTGTGGTTCTCAAGCCGCTGGCGCAAGCCATGGCGGATGGCGACCCAATCCATGCGTTGATTTATGGTTCAGCCGAAAACCATGGTGGTCGGGCAGGATCAATCACAGCCCCTCGGATCGGTGCCCAGTCTGCCGTCATTCGTGCGGCGATGACTGGCATCGATCCAGCGCGCGTCGGCTGTGTCGAGGCGCATGGCACCGGCACGGAACTGGGTGATCCGGTCGAACTGGATGCCCTGAACCGTGCCTATGCAGAGCTTGCAGCGGCAACGGGCCGAGTTCTTTCGCCGGGTAGCATCATGCTTTCGGCGGTCAAGCCGGCGATTGGCCATCTTGAGGCCGCTGCGGGCATTGCGGGTCTCATCAAGTTGGTTTTGTGCCGTAAAAGAGGCCGCATTGCCGCAAGCCTTCTGGGGCAGCCTGAAAACCCTTATCTGAACTTTTCTCAGGGTCCTTTCCGCACGCTGTCACAGCCCGAAGACTGGCCGCCCGAGCGACCGCTGGCCGGTGTCAGCAGTTTCGGCTTTGGCGGTGTGAACGCCCATGTCGTGATTGGACCTGCATCGAATGATCCTGTTTCCAGCAAGTCGCAACCAAGGGAACCGTCATCGAGGCTGATTGTCCTCAGCGCGCAGACTGAAACCGCCCTTCGGGCACGGGCACGTGACCTTTCGGCCTGGATCGACCGTCAGCCGATGACGGCAGACCTGCATCACTGCTTCGCCGATACGTTGCAGTCGGGGCGAGTACCGATGCGGATACGCGCGGCCTTTGTGTCTCGGGATCTGTCCGACCTGCGCACAGCCCTTGCCGCGCTTGCGGTCGGACAGGATAGCGGTTGGGTGCGGGGCGCTGTGGCAGGTCGTCCGCTCTTCGATCCGGCTGCACGGGTCGCAGCATCGCTGCCACCGAATGCCGATGCCGCCACAGCCGCGGCATGGTGCGCGGGCGCGGAAATTCTGCCACTTGATGAGACAGGATCCCGCTTGCACCTGCCAATCTATGCGTTTGAAGGTCAAGCGCATTGGTTCCGTGCCTCCGTGACCGAGGCAGCCGTCCGGCGCTTGCCGCAAGCGGACCCTGCCCACAGGTTCACGATGGATCTTCTTGATCGGTTTATTGATGGACAGGTCGATGCAGCCGAAGCCCTGCTTCGCGTATCCGAGGATGTAATATGATAGGGCAAGTTAACCTCTTCCCAGCCCGTTGGGCACCGTCCGGTCGCGGCCCATTTCGGCCCGTTCGTCATCTGGTTACCGGAGAATGCCCGGCAGACTGGCGGGCCGCTCTACGGTTGTCGGTGTCGGCTGACGCGCAGGACGTCGGACAGGATACGCTTGAATTCTTTACCGCTATGGCGCGGATGATATCGGGCCAACCGGCAACCCAGATCGTCACCACCGATCCGCTGCTGGCTTATGGATTGTGCGCTATGGCGCGGTGCCTGAGCATCGAAGCGCCTGACGCTGCTGTTCAAATTCTGCTTCTGGACCCGGTCCCTGCCGAGCGCATGCAAGCCTTGGCCGAAACCGTGCCGGACGAGGTTTTCGTCGATGCCCGGGCAACAACGGCTGCGGGACGTCCTCTGGTGCGCCAGTTCGGCCCGGCGGCAAGCGAACCTTGTGCTGGCGCATCGCCTCTGGCGGCCTGGCAGCCACGGGGCCATATCGTGCTCACTGGCGGCAATGGTTCCATAACCCACCTCTTGTCCCGAGCATTCCTGGAGCAGGGGGCGTCTGTTTCCGGTGTAACCCTGATCGGTCGGTCGCATCCTTCGCCTGAAACGGATCGGCTTTTATCCTTGTTGCGTGATCACGCTATCACTGCGACCTGGCTGACTGACCCACAGGATGCCGATGCACTGGCCTTGGCGCTCACATCATGCCGTGCCGTCGCTGGTCCCATTTCTGCGGTGTTGCATACGGCCGGGTTGCGGGCAGACGGTCTGCTGGCCGGATCGGGCATGCCGTCATCCAGGCCGATCCTGCGCGCCAAGCTAGGTTTGGCCCGTGATCTGGACGCGGCAACCCGTGATGATCCCCTTCAGGTCTTCGCAGGCTTTTCCTCGCTCGCTTCGGTGTGCGGCAATGAAGGTCAAGCGCTTTATGCTTTCGCCAACGGAATGCTGGACGGCTTTCTGACTGAGCGCCAACGGCTTGTGCAGCAGGGCTTGCGGCGCGGGCAAAGTGTGACGTTTAACTGGGGATATTGGGCCGCAGGCGGCATGCAGCTGGAGGCACAAACTCTGGCGTCCTTGAAGCAGCGGGATGGTCTGGAGCCGATCTCCACAGACATGGCCTTGCGGGGACTGGCGCACGGTATCGCCAGCGGCGCGCAACAGATCGCCGTTGCTTGCGGTGATCGCGACCGGATTCTCGAACGCCTGAACCGCGCGGCGAATGGTCGAGCAGCGGTGCCTGCTTCTCCGGGCAGGACAACACAGACAAGCAATAGCGATATGGTGCATGCGGTGGCCTTGCGTTTGCGGGCTGTTCTGGGGGAGGCATGCGGACGCCAGCCCGAAGAGATTGATCTTCTGGAGCCATTCACCGCTTATGGCGTGGATTCCTTGATGATTGTCACTGTCATGCAACGTCTGCGCCCAGTCTTCGGCGACCTACCGCGCGCTGTGATGTTCGAACACGGCACGGTGGAGCGCATGGCGCGCTGGCTGAGCGAAACCCACGCGGCCGCAGCGCAGGGCTGGACGGGGTATCGGGGAGAGCAGATAGCCGCCTGTGATGCAACCAAAGTCAGCTTTGAACCGATCTTGTCGGCAGGTTCGGATGCCGATGATATTGTCATCGTCGGCATGGCAGGCCAGTTTGCCGACGCGCCCGATCTTGAGCATTTCTGGCAGAATCTTCTGGCTGGACATGATGCCATTTCGGAAGTGCCCGCCGACCGCTGGGATATCGACGCGCATTTCGATGCTGACCCAAGCCGTGCCCATGCCGGCTATAGCTATGCACGCTGGGGCGGTTTTCTGGACCGTTTCGCGGATTTCGATCCCACCTTCTTTGGCATGACTCCGCGCGAAGCGATCGAGACCGATCCGCAGGAGCGTCTGTTCCTGACCGCAGCTTGGCATGCCCTCGAAGATGCTTGCCTGCCGCCTGCCGTGCTTTTCGACAGGCTGGGCGGATCGGTCGGGGTTTTTGCAGGCGTCACCAAGGCTGATCATGCCCGTCTTGGCTCAAGACGCCACGCTGATGGCAGTGTTGTGCATCCGCGTGCCTCGTTCAGTTCTGTTGCAAATCGCGTGTCCTTTGCGCTGGATCTGCGTGGGCCATCCGTTCCTGTTGATACGATGTGCTCATCCTCTCTGACTGCACTGCATCAGGCACGCGAAGCCATCTTGCGCGGCGAATGCGCTATGGCTCTGGCGGGCGGCGTAAACCTTTACCAGCATCCAAGCAGCTATGCCGAATTGTGCCAGTCGGGAATGCTGGCCCGCGACGGCAGGTGCCGTAGTTTCGGCGCAGGTGGGACGGGTTTCGTGCCGGGCGAGGGGGTTGCCTGCCTGGTGCTGACCACACGGCGGACGGCCGTTGACCTTGGCTTGAGGATCGAGGCGGTGCTGCGCGCAACGGCAGTCAACCACGGCGGCGCAGCGAACGGTTACACCGTGCCAAATCCTGCCGCCCAAAGGGCGCTTGCGGAAACTGTTCTGCGTGTGGCGATGTGTAGGTCCCAAGACATCGGGTATGTCGAGGCCCATGGCACAGGCACGGCATTGGGTGACCCGATCGAAGTGGAAAGTCTGACCGCTGCCTTTGCAGGTTCAGGCGAAGGGCAATGCTATCTCGGTTCGGTCAAGTCGAATATCGGACATCTCGAAGCGGCTGCCGGATGCAGCGGAGTGATCAAATCGATCCTGCAAATGCGTCATGGTCTTATTGTCCCGACCCTGCACAGCGCGACAACCAATTCCGACATCGATTTTTCCCGCACGCCGTTCCGTCTGCCGCAAGGGGTCAGCGCGTGGACGGGGCCGCGACGGGCCATCATCAACTCGTTTGGTGCTGGCGGTGCAAATGCCTGCGCCCTGATCGAAGCGGTACCGTCCCAGACCCCGATAACGTCCGGCAAGGGTGCCGATCTGCCGAACATTCTCGTTCTTTCCGCCAAAACACGACCGGCCCTGTTGCAGCAGGTTGCCAACCTGCTGGACTGGCTGCAAGGCCAACACAGTGCGGCGGGCGATCTGGATGCCGCGCGCCAGCTGGTGGCACTGCGTCTGGGCGTGGATGCGAGCGATATACTCCCCGATGCCTGCCTGGCAGAGCTTGGCCTGACAGCCGATGACCTGCGTTGGTTGGCACTGGAAACCAACGCAGGTCATCTGACGCTGGATAGCCGCCTTTGCGATCTCGCCGATCCGGCTTACAGCAATTGGTCGGTGGACTTGCAGGCCTTGTGCTACAGCCTCCAGAAGGGGCGTGTGGCAATGCCTGTCCGTTTGGCCATTCCGGTCGCTTCGGTTGGCGAAGCGGAACAGGCCCTGCGTGCGATTCTGGCCAATCCTGATGCTGCCGAAATCTCCGAAATTGCCCGTACAGACCGCGCAGACCTCGAACGGCTCGCGGCCAATCCCGCTTTCAAGCAGATTGCGCAGACGCAGCTCGCGCAGCGTCATTTGACCCGCATTGCGGGGTTGTGGCGGCGGGGCGTCGTGCTTGACTGGGAGGGGCTTTATGTCAGCAGACCACAGCTGCTCTCCTTGCCCGGCTATCCGTTCGAAACCCGCCGGCTGTGGATGGGGGATTTACCCGAAACCCAGACCGCTGCGCCGCCACCTGTTGTAACGGATGGGCAGGCGATATCGTCTGAACTGGCTATACCATCAATGATGGATCTCGCCATGATCATCGACGAGTTGCGACTTGTCCTGTCGCAGACGATGGATATCAGCATCGAAGAGATAGACGATACCCAGTCCTTCGCTGATTACGGGCTGGATTCCATTCTTGGCATACGGTTCGTCGATGCCGTCAATCGCGCTTTGGCGACAGCGATCAAGACGACCGCCATCTTTGACTATCCAACATTGCAAAGACTGGCTGCGCATGTGCTGGACAAGGCCCCAGTGTCCAAGATCCCGGTGTCCAAGACCCCGGCGCTCAAAGCCCCGGTGCGTGCTGCTGAACCGCTGTCCGTGTCAGGATCTGTGCCAGCGATATCGGTCTTGGCTGCTCGCGAGCCGGTCGCTGCGAGCGCGGGTCGGTATGACGGGCCGATTGCCATTATTGGCCAAAGCGGACGCTATCCGGATGCAGCCGATCTGCGGAGCTACTGGGCGAACCTTATATCGGGGCACAAGGCGGTTCGGCCCGTATCGCGGTGGCCTCTGCCCCCATCCGTGCGCTGCCGCCAAGGGGGTTTTCTGGATGCGATCGATCAGTTTGACGCCACCTTTTTCAACATTTCCGGCGCAGAGGCCCGCTATATGGACCCCCAGCAACGCCTGCTGCTTGAGGAAAGCTGGCAAGCGCTGGAGCAGGCAGGATATGTCGGCGATGCCATTGCGGGCGAGCGATGCGGGATCTATGTCGGTTGTTATACTGGCGACTATCAGGATCTCTTCACCGCGACCCCGTCGGCACAGTCGCTTTGGGGGAATATGGGATCGGTCATCCCGGCCCGGATTGCCTATCATCTCGATCTACGCGGGCCTGCCATGGCCTTTGATACCGCGTGTTCGAGTTCTCTTGTTGCTGTCGATGCCGCCTGCAAGGCCTTGTTACAGGGTGAGGTGGATATGGCGGTCGCAGGCGGGATATTCCTGCAGGTTACGCCGCGGCTTTATCTGGCCGCCGACCGTGCGGGCATGTTGTCGCCCACCGGCGAAAGCTACAGTTTCGATGCCCGTGCGGACGGCTTTGTTCCGGGTGAAGGTGTGGGCGTGGTCGTGTTGAAACGTCTGGCCGATGCGGTCTGCGTAGGCGATGTTATCCTCGCCACCATCGAGGGGTCCGCCGTCAACAGCAACGGCAAGACCAATGGTTTGATTGCGCCCAGCAGCCGCGCGCAAGCTGATCTGCTGAGAACCTGCTACCGGAATGCTGGCGTGAACCCGGCAGAAATCGGGATGATCGAGGCTCATGGTACGGGAACCTCCCTGGGCGACCCGATCGAATTCGACGCCTTGAAAGAGGTTTTTGAAAATGTGCGCGCAACGCCTGTCGCCCTGACATCCGTGAAGCCAGCCATCGGTCACGCGCAGTTTGCCGCAGGCATTGCCAGCTTGCAAAAGGCCGTGCTGTCGCTGCAATCCGGTGTCATTCCCGCCAATCTCTTACACGAGCGCGAAAATCCGTTGCTTGGTCTGGCACAAAGCGGCTTTACCGTTCCGGTTGTCAACACGGCTTGGATGCCGGGGCAAGCGCGACTGGCAGGTGTAAGTTCCTTCGGTGCCAGCGGCACCAATGCCCATATCATCCTTCGCGAGGCCCCGCCGTGCCGGGACGGGCTTTACCATGCGGACTCCTATCCTGTCGTGGTTTCGGCGCGTTCTGCAGCAACGCTGGCCGCGCTGGTCCGCAATCTGGCCGACTGGTGCGAGGGTAATCCCGACGCCGCGCTGGGTGATGTCGCCTATACGCTGATGGCTGGCCGGATGCATTTCGAACAGCGCTGCGGTTTCGAGGCGCGCTCCCTTGCAGACCTTCTGGCCCAGATGCGTGCGTGGCTGGCCGGTGAGGCACTGCCGCCTGCAAGGCAGCATGCGGCGACGCTTGCTGATTTCGTCGCAGGCAAAGCACCGCAATGGCAGGTCTTGTTTCCGCAGGACCGCCCTTGCCGGATTGCCCTGCCGGGTGCGGTTTTTGAACGGCAAAGCTATTGGGTCGGGGAGGCACCGCCGCAGGACATGGCCGCTTTCACGCTGCGCCGTTTGGATAAGGGCACATTTGCGGTGGACCTGACAGCCGAGAGCCCGCTGCTGCGTGATCACCACGTTTCCGGCCTCCCCGTTCTGCCGGGTTTCGCCCTGCCCGAGATGATCCGTCAGGCGATGTCGGCTATCGACGGCAAGGATGTGATCGCCTTGACCATCCGCGATCTTTGCTGGCTGCGGGCCATCGACGTGTCGGTGATTGACGGTTTGCGGCTGGATATTGAACCGGATCGATTGGGCCACGGGAGCCGCGTCAAGTTTTCATCCGGCGAGATTGTCCTGGCGCAGGCACAGGTTTTGCGGCACGCAGATGCAAAACAACCCCTCACCATCGCGCAGGATGGCGTGGTCGTTGCCAGCGACCGCATCCGCGACCGGCTGGTGTCCGGTGGAATTGTCCATGGCCCGTCGATGCAGGCGCTGGTTTCGGTAAAGCAGGCCGGATATGGAGCCACGGCGCAACTGGCCGCTCCGTCTGGGCCGGTATTGCCGCTCTCCCCCGTGCTGCTCGACAGTGCCGTTCAGGCCGCCACCGTTTTTGGCGATGGTGCGGCCACGACCATGCCGTTTGCGGTTGAAGACATCACCTTGGTCGTTCCTGCTGCCGACCAGATGACCGCGTATCTTGTCGCGCCGCGCGCCATGGGGATGGGCACACTGGGTGGGCTGGATATAGACCTGGTTCTGCCCGATGGCCGGGTGGCGATCCACCTGCGTGGCATAACCGCACGTCCGATTCCGACGCCGGAGGCGTTGCCCGTTGCGCCTGTTGCCGCTCAATCAGGCGACACCACCCATGCCTTGCTGCCAGTCTGGACGCAAACCCGATGTGATGCTGCGGCAGAGACATTGCTGCCCGAGGTTGTGTTCCATCCAGACGATTGCCCCGTTCCGGCGGAACTTTGGCCAACCGTTCCGCGTGTTCCGCTGTCGTCCATGCAAGAGTGGGTACGGTGTGACCGTATCGGGCTTTGGGTGTCTGGTCAGCCAGTGCCGTTGATCACCGCTGAAAAGGCATTGCTGGCGCAGGTTTTGCAACTTGTGCAGGCTGTTCTGGCCGCTGGCGGCGAAGCGCGCGCGATTTCCTGGACGGTGCTAACCCAGCACGCCTTGCACTTTGCCAATGCTGTCTCAACCGGCTACGGCGCATCCTTGCCGGGATTGTTTGGCTCGCTGGCTCGGGAATACCAAGCTTGGGCCGTCCGGATGGCGGATCTGGATAGTCCGCTGGGGGTGAATCCGGAAATCCTGCCCGACCGCCGCGTGCTCCTCAGCCGTGACGGCCTGTGGCTGGAACAGGGTCTGCAACGGCTCGCCCGTTTGCCCCTAAGCGATGCGCCCTACAGGGACGGCTCGGTCTATGTCGTCATTGGCGGCGCGGGCGGTGTGGCTCGGCAATGGAGCAAACATGTCCTGAGCCATGCAAGCGCGCAGTTGGTCTGGTTGGGTCGCTCACCTTTGGACGCTGCGATTTTAGGCCATCTCGAAAGGTTTTCCTCTCTGGGATCGAGGCCGCTCTATCTTCAGGCTGACGCCAGGGATGTGGCCGCCTTGGCGTCGGCCCGTACCGAGATCCTCGCGCGGTTCGGACGGATCGATGGTGTCGTCCATTCCGCGATTACCTTGGCAGACGGTGGACTGGCCGGAATGGATTGGCCGCGCATGGATGCGGCGCTGTCGGCCAAGCTCGATACGCTGGATAACATGATCGCTGTTTTCGGCGGCGACATGCGTGAATTCGGGCTTGTCTTTTCCTCTCTTCAGTCCTTTGCGCGGATGCCAGGGCAGGGAAACTATGCCGCCGCATGCACCTTCACCGACAGCTTCGCTCTGGAACAGGCGAGCCGCCTCGGATTGCCGATCAAGGTGGTGAACTGGGGCTATTGGGCGGATGCCGGGATTGTCGCAACCGAAGAACATCGCCGCCGGATGCAGCGTTTCGGGCAGCTTGGCCTGAATGCGGAACACGCTTTTGCCGCCCTTGATGCGCTGATCAGCGGTGGTCCCGGCCAAATGGCAATTGCAGAGCTTCAGATAGGGGCAAAAGTGACAACGGAACGCGATTCAATATCGGAAAATGCCGTGCTTTCCACTGTGCTGGCCGACGGTCATGCGCCCGCTCTGATGGTCGGGCTGGATTTGTCCGATGCATCGGGCCGCTGGCGGCCTATTCATGCGCGACTTGGTGCGCAGATGGACCGCTTCGATCCAGAAATGACAGATATTCTTGCCGCAAGTGTGAAGGCTGCGGGCCTGCTTCATCCCGAAGCGAGGGCCCATGTGCGCGGTCTGCCTGGCATTTTTGCCAAATGGTGGAATGAAACTGCCCGTGTACTGACGCAGGCACGATATCTGACCGCCGACGGGCACCCCGATCGTCCTTGCCCCAGCATGGATGAGGCGTTGGCACGCTGGCAATCGGCAACGGCAGCTGTTGCGGACGAGCCGGATTTACGCGATCACGTCCGCCTGGCCGAGGCCATGCTGCGCGGATTGCCTCACATTCTGGAAGGGCGCGTTCCGGCGACCCAGTTCATGTTCCCGGACGGACGCTTCGATCTGGTCAATGGCGTCTATCACGGCAACAGTGTGGCGGATTTCTTTAATGATCTGTTGGCAGATGCCGTTGAAGCTGCCGTCCGAGCCCGCATCGCTTTGGACCCACAGGTCCGGCTCCGCATGGCCGAGGTCGGTGCTGGTACGGGAGGCACGGCTCGCGTGCTGTTCAAACGGCTCCAGCCCTATGCTGCCAATATCGAGGAATACCTATTCACGGACTTGTCCAAAGCCTTCCTGATCAATGCAAAGCAAAACTATCTACAGCAGGCACCCTACCTGAAGACACGGATTTTCGACGTTTCGAAGCCGCCACATGTGCAAGGGCTGGATGCCGGACGGTATGACATTGCGGTTGCGACCAATGTGCTGCATGCCACACGCGATATCCTGCAAAGCCTGTCGCACACCAAGGCTTTGCTGCGCCAGAATGGTCTGATCCTGGTTAACGAGCTGATCCAGAAGTCCCTGTTCAGCCATCTGACATTTGGCTTGCTTGAGGGCTGGTGGGCCTATGACGATCCGCACATGCGGCTCGAGGGTACACCGGCGCTGTCTTCAGCGCGTTGGCGAACAGTGTTAGCGATGGCCGGATTCCGCCCGGTAGCACGGCTTTGTCCCGAAGCCGAGGTGCTGACCCAGCAGGTCTTTATTGGCCAGAGCGACGGTGCAATCGTGACCAATCGCCTGCCGGATGCTCCCCCCAAAGTCGTCCAAACGGCTGTTTCTGCCCCCGAAAAGCTATTGTCCAAACCCTTTGCCGCGCCGGAAGCGTCGCCCGCAGCTGCCGTTGATCTACGGCGATATCTGCGTGCGAAACTTTCCGCCGCGATCGAGGTTGACGAGGCCCGTATCGAAGATGAAGCGGCGTTTGAACGCTATGGTGTGGATTCGATCCTTATCCTACAGATCGTTGATGCGCTGCGTCCAGACTTTCCAAAGATAACCTCGACCGTTCTTTTCGAATACAACTCGGTCGCACGGCTTTCGGAGTATCTGGCCCGTACCCAGCCGGATGCCGTGCGCAAACTGGCATTGGCTGGCGCGCCTTTAGCGGCGGTTGCACCCGTGATGATGAGCCAACCGGCTATAGCGCAACAATTTCCTGCCATCGCGCCGGCCCGGTCTTCTTCGCGTGATGTCGCAATCATCGGTCTTGCGGGGCAATTTGCCGGATGCCGCAACCTTGAAGAATTATGGGAAACGGTCGGCGGCGGAGAAACACTGTTCCGGCCAGCCCCTGAGGACGGCAGGGCCTGGCCGTCGCGCGATCCGCAACCTGCCGGTTATATGGATGGGGCTGATCAATTTGATCCGCTGTTCTTTGCCATCTCTCCTGCCGAGGCGTTGCAGATGGATCCACAAGAGCGGATTTTCCTGAAAACAGCCTATCATGCGATCGAAAACGCTGGCTATGCGCCGCAGGCCCTGTCACGGCAGGGGCGCGTCGCGGTGCTGGCGGGCGTGATGAACGCTCATTATCCCACACGAGCAGCTTTCTGGTCGTTGGCGAACCGGTTGTCGTTCCTCTTCGATTTCAAGGGGCCCAGCATTTCTTGCGATACGGCGTGTTCTTCGTCTGGTGCGGCGTTGGTGCTAGCGCTCGACATGCTTCGCTCCGGCCGGTGCGATCTGGCGATCGCGGGGGGCGTCAACGTGATTTCACACCCGCGCCATCTCGGAAATCTGGCCGCCTTGGGCATCCAGTCACGACAGGGGCAGATTCTGCCTTTTGCAGCGGAGGCGGACGGCATGCTTTCCGGCGAAGGTGTGGGGGTCGTTGTCCTCAAGACGCTGGACCGTGCCTTGGCCGACGGCGACAGGATCGAAGCGGTCTTGCGCGGAGGGGCGCTGAATAGCGGTGGAAGATCAAGCAGCTACACCGCGCCAAGCCCTGCGGCCCATGCCGAGGTCATCACTTTGGCCCTGGCGGACGCGGGTGTGACGGCCGATCGTATCAGTCTGGTCGAAGCCCATGGAACAGGGACCCGACTTGGCGATCCTATCGAGGTGGAGGGGCTGCGTCGCGCCTTGGGCAAGGATACGCAATGCGCCGTGAGTTCGATCAAGGCCAATATCGGCCACACGGAAAGCGCAGCTGCTATGGCAGGGCTGTTCAAGATCATCGCCCAGATGCGCGAAGGCCAGATTGCGCCAGTGCCGTATCTCGGTCAGGCAAATCCCGAAATCGATCTGTCGGATTGCGGGTTGTATTTCCCGCGCGATGCCCAGTCTTGGCCTGCAAAACAGGGATATGAACGGCTGGCAGGTTTAAGCTCTTTTGGTGCAGGCGGCGCGAATGCGCATCTTGTTATTGCAGAAGCGCCGTCCGTTCTCCAGCAGCTGCCTGATATTGCAGGGCGGTGGATTGTTCCGCTTTCCGCGCGGAGCTCCGCACAGCTCCAGATATTGGCGCGCGGCCTGCTGGACCGGATTGAATCCGGCAATGCGCCCCGGCTGGTCGATATTGCCTTTACCCTCCAGATGGGACGCGATTCCCAACCTACGCGTTGGCTTTGCGAAGTCTCTGATTTATCAGGCCTTGCGACAGCCCTGCGTGTTTTTCTGGCTGAACGGGCGCAGCCTGCGGGTAGCGCTACGCATCCACTGGCGCAGGCCTGGCTGAAGGGTGATGTTGTGGACTGGGCATCGCTTTGGTCGGACCAGATCGTGCGCCGCGTTGCATTGCCGGTCTATCCGTTTGCGGTAGAATCCTATTGGCTTGGCGAAACTACCAGCGAGACCGCCGTCACCGATGTGGTACCCACACCCGTCACGGCGAGCCGAAAACCAGCCCTGGAGCTTGTTGTCGATGCTGTTGGCCAGATCCTCGGCATAGCGCCAGACCGTCTGGATGCTGATGCTCCACTGGATAGCTACGGGCTTGATTCTGTTATGGTCATCCGTGCGACGGACCGTCTGGAGGCAGTGTTTGGACCCCTTGCGAAAACCCTGTTCTACGAATATCGCAGCCTGAACGCTCTTGCTGATCATCTAAGCCAGACATTCGGGAATAGCTTGCCTTTGGCTTCGCCCACACGGGTTGCGGAGCGCACTGAAGATGACCCGATCGCGATCATCGGCCTTGCCGGACGCTACCCGCAGGCTGAAACGCTTGAGGATTTCTGGCAGGTCCTTAGCACCGGGCGCGATTGCATCTCCACGGTTCCGGCCGAAAGGTGGGATCATGACCGTTTCTATTCTTCCACTCGGGCAGCAGGAAAGACCCGCAGCCGATGGGGTGGCTTTCTGAATGGTGTCGATCTGTTCGACGCCGCCTTTTTTGGCATCTTGCCCAAGGATGCGGACCTGACCGACCCGCAAGAGCGGCTGTTTGTCGAAACGGCATGGCACGCGCTGGAAGATGCCGGACATTGCCCCGAATCCCTTTCGCAAAACGGCAAGGTTGGCGTGTTCGTTGGTGTGATGTATTCTGAATATCAGTTGCTGGGCGCACAAGAAACGGCGCTCGGTCATCCCACGGCACTGTCTGCCAGCCCGGCCTCCATCGCAAATCGGATATCTTATCTCTTTGATTTCCAAGGCCCCAGCATGGCGGTGGATACGATGTGTGCCTCGTCGTTGACGGCGATCCATCTGGCGGTTCGCGCAATCCGGTCCGGCGAGTGCAGCGCTGCAATCGCGGGTGGCGTGAATTTGTCGCTTCACCCGAACAAATATCTGATGATGGCCCACGGTGGTTTTGAGGCGACGGACGGGCGTTGCCGCAGTTTCGGCGCGGGCGGCACAGGCTATGTGCCGTCCGAAGGTGTTGGCGCGGTGGTTTTGAAGCCACTGTCGAAGGCGCTGGCCGATGGGGATCCGGTTTGGGCTGTCATTCGTGGTTCGGCTGTAAACCACGGTGGTCGGTCGAACGGCTATACTGTTCCCGATCCTGTGGCGCAATCGGCCACGATCCACGACGCGCTTGTCGATGGGCAGGTTGATCCCGCGGCGATCAGCTACGTCGAATGCCACGGAACGGGGACCGCACTGGGCGATCCGATCGAGATTGCGGGCCTCAAGCGTGTTTTCGCAGCAGGACAGACGCTGGCGTTGGGATCGGTCAAGTCGAATATCGGCCATTGTGAAAGTGCTGCCGGTGTCGCGGGGCTGACCAAGGTCATCCTACAGATGCAGCATCGCATGCGGGTGCCCAGTTTGCATTCCGACCATTTGAACCCCGATCTGGCAATCGAAGGCACGGGCTTTGTCATCGATCAGTCGCTGACCCCATGGACCGCCGCCGGTGGGCGTTTGCTGGCGGGAATCAGCTCTTTCGGGGCAGGCGGTAGCAATGCCCATCTGGTGCTGGAGGAAGCACCAAAGGCAAAACCCGCGACGCTTACACCCGCAGGACCCTTTGCACTGGTGTTGTCAGCGCGCTCGCCGGAACAGATCGCGCAAATGGCAACGGCGCTGGCGGACCGGCTGGCGAAGGACCATCCATCCCTGGAGGCTGTGGCCTATACGCTTCAAACGGGTCGTCGTCCGCAGCCAGTGCGTGCAGGTGTGATCGTTGCCTCCGTCGATGAGGCGATCTTCGCCCTTCGGCAGCTTTCGCAGGGGGCTCTATCGGCCATTACAGGAGATGACCTGACCGCGCACTCTCTGCGGCGCTGGTTGGCAGGCGAGCGTGTGGATTGGCACGCGCTTTATCAAACGCCGCCGCAGCGGGTGCATCTGCCGCTTTATCCCTTTGCGCGCAAATCCTATTGGGGCGTTCCGCGCAAGAATGAGCCCCCGGCGGTGGTCGAGCCTGTTGCCGCCCCGACCCAACGCCTGGCAGAACCGGCATTTCGACATGCGCAAACGGCGCAGTCTGGCTTAGCGGCTCTGCCCTCCGCGATGTTGACTTTGTTTCATCCGGTCTGGTCACGGGACGAAAGCCCGACGATGCGATCCGATGCTGCTGAATATGTGCACAATCGTCTGGTCGTGGATTTGACTGGCCGGATGAAAACCAACGGCGACATGTGCATGTCCTTGCCACTGACATCGCCGGAACAGCTTGTGGAACAGCTTGTGGCGAAACTTGGCCCCATGATGGCGGGTGCAAAGACGCCACGACTTGTCCAGTTTGCACTGCCTACCGATATGGCTCCGTTATCATCCGCGCTTGCCGCCTTTGCAGGAACCTTATCGCAGGAGCGTCGCGAGCTTGCCACACAGGTTGTCGAGCTGGGCGTCCCGTCCTGGTCGGACAATCTGGAGCAGCTGATGGCCGAGCAGGCGGCGACCGCTGATGCCGTGATCCGTTTGCGCAATGACTGGCGTTTTATCCGCCATTTGCAGTCCATCGATCTGCCGTCGCAGAGCATGTCCCCGCCCAGAGGCTTAGTCGTGATCAGTGGTGGCATGGGAGGGCTCGGACAGATCTTCTCGGCGGATATTGCTGCTCGCAGCCCGGATACGCCGATCTTGCTGTTGGGGCGCAGGGCGCTTGACGCGGCTATGGAGGCAAAGTTGCGCCAGATCGGTGCGCATAGGATGTCTTACGCCACTGTCGATATCACGGATGCGCAGGCCGTGGCCGTGGCCATCGCCAATGCACGGGATGAATTTGGGCCGGTAGAGATGGTCATCCATTCGGCAGGCATTCTGCGTGATAGTATGGTGATGTCAAAATCGCCCGCCGATGCCCGCATGGTCGTTGCCACCAAAGTCGCCGGTGTGCAGGCGTTGGATCAGGCAACGCAGAATGATCCGCTGTTGGCTTTTGTGCTGTGTTCATCTCTGGCCGGGGTGACGGGCAATGTTGGCCAGGCGGATTATGCCTTTGGCAACGCATGGCTTGACGGCTTTGCTGCCGTTCGGCAAGGACCGGGGCGGACGCTTTCGCTCAATTGGCCACTTTGGGCCGAGGGTGGAATGACTGTGCCGGCGGCGGTGCGTGGCAGGATGCTTGACGGTTACGGGCTGTTGCCCATGCCAGCCGTCGCGGGGCTAGAGGCAATGTGGCGGTGCCTGAGCCTGGTAGAGCGGCAGGTTATCGTCGCTTTCGGTCAATCCGAACGTATTGTCGATACATTGGACGGTGGCAGTGCCCGCCGGACCAAGGGACAGGATAATCCGGTTACAGTCGCTCCTGTGGCGGCGGTTGCCACGCTGGATGCCGCGTCGGCGATTAACGCGGTGTTGACTGAACTTGTGGCCGAAATTCTGCGCGTTCCTGTCTCTGAGGTCCAGTCCGATGCCGAACTGAGCGATTACGGGTTTGATTCGATTGCGCTGACCGATTTGGCAGAAAAATGCACGGGCCGCCTTGGCGTCCCCATTAATCCTTCACTCTTCTACAGCTTTGGAACCTTGCGTGCAGTCGCCGGGCATCTGGCAACCGAAATTGGAAATGTAAGGACTCCTGATGTGTCTGACATGGAAAAGGAAAGCCCCCGTGATCAGGCTTATGCCGCACCACAAGCGTTAACGCAGGAAACGGATGATGCCGTCGCAATCGTCGGGATGAGCGGAGCGTTCCCTGGTGCGCCTGACATTGCCACCTTCTGGCGCAACCTGGTTGAAGGGCGTGCCGTGATCAGCGAAATCCCGCCAGAGCGTTGGGATTGGCGGGCGCTGATGGGCGATCCCAAAACCGAACAGGGTAAGACGGATATTCGCTGGGGCGGTTTTCTGGATGATATTGCCAGTTTCGACCCGTTGTTTTTCGGCATCTCGCCGCGAGAGGCCGAAACCATGGACCCCCATCAGCGATTGCTGTTGACCCATGCCTGGCGTGCCATCGAGAATGCCGGCATGGACCCCGCCGCGCTATCGGGCACCAATACCGCCGTCTTCATGGCAACAGCCGCCAGTGAATACGCAGCCATGGCGCGTGAAGCCGGCCTGGTGCTACAGCAAAAGAGCGCCTCCGGGGTTGTCGGATCGCTTGGACCCAACCGTATCAGTCACTTCCTCAATCTGGCTGGACCAAGCGAACCCGTCGAAACTGCCTGCTCCAGCGGGTTGGTCGCGCTCCATCGCGCTGTGGAAGCCATTCGTGGTGGCTGCGAGGGTGCGCTGGTCGGGGCGGTGAATACCATGCTGATGCCACATGCACATATCAGCTTTGCCCGTTCGGGCATGCTCAGTCCCGATGGACAATGCCGTAGCTTTGCCGCCGATGCCAACGGTTATGTCCGTAGCGAAGGTGTTGCTGTCCTGCTCTTGCGCAATATGCGGGATGCTCGCCGGGAAGGTTTGCCGGTCTATGGTGTCATCCGTGCAACCGGCGTCAATCACGGCGGGCGCAGTGTCTCGCTGTTCGCTCCAAATGCAAAGGCGCAGGCGCGGTTGATCTCTGACGTGATGCTGGCCTCGGATATAGATCCTGCGACCGTCACCGCCATTGAGGCGCATGGTACCGGAACCCTGGTCGGTGATCCCATCGAGATCGAAGGCTTGAAACAAGGCTTCGATCTCGCCGTTTCCCGCTCTGGACGTCATGGGCCGCAGCCGGGTCAGATTGCCCTGTCGAGTGTCAAAAGCTGGATCGGCCATGGCGAGGTTGCTGCCGGCATGGCAGGCTTGATCAAGCTTCTATTGGAAATGCGCGATGGTGTCCTTATTCCTGACGCGAACCGCAGTCGGGTGAACCCCGCGATCCGGCTGGACGGAACCCCCTTTCGTCTGGTTGATAAGTCAGAGCCTTGGACACGGATTAAGGGCGAAGGCGGTCAAGCATTGCCGCGACGTGCCGGCATCAGTTCATTCGGTTTCGGCGGAGTAAACGCTCATGCGGTGATCGAGGAAGCCCCGCCTTCCGTGCGACGCCAGAGCCGTTCAAATGGGCCGGAGGTTATTGTGTTGTCCGCACAATCTTCCGACGCGTTGATGGCGACGGCTCGACAATTGCTGAACTGGACCCAGACGCAACCATCCGAACCGGCGTTCGACAGTCTGGCGGCAACGCTACAGATTGGTCGCAGCGCCCTAAGACACCGACTTGCGTTTTCAGCTGGCTCCATAACCGAAATGTGTCAGCGGTTGTCTGAAGTGGTCAATGGCACGGCTGATAAAACGACTGTGTTCTTTGGCGTAGAAAGTAGAAACGCCAACCTTGGCCCATCCGATGCAGCTGCATTGCCGGATCAGCTTGCTCGCGATTGGGTGGTCGGGCGTGCGGTGCGGTGGCCAGACCGACCAGTCGGCTTGCCGCGCCTGGCATTGCCTCCAACCGCGATGGATATGCGCCGTTGCTGGTTTACGGGCGGGCCGGAAACGCTGGCGCCTGTCTCCGCAACCGTCCCAGACAAAGCAATCAATGCCGCGTCTGCGAATGGCGGACTGATGGCCCGGACGCCGGAGCAGCATGCAGGTGGCGCGGTCTATGCGGCTCTGTTTGATGCAACAGCCGCCTTCGTGCAAGATCATCGCGTTCAGGATGATGCGGTGCTGCCGGGTGCGGCATATGCCGCCATGGTCCATGCCGCCGCATCCAACTATTTTGGGTCCACCGTTCTGACGATCCGCGATCTGAGTTTTGAACGCATGGCGCGCGCTGGTGATCTGTCGCCGCCATTGACGTTGCGTCTCTCAAATGAACACGCCGATTCCTCAAAGTTCAGCGTTGAGAGCGCCTCCGGTGTTCACGCTCGCGGTCGTGTGGCGCGGCTGGGCTATGGTCAGCAGCGCAGGATCGACCTTGCCGCTTATCGCGCCCGCGTGTCTGCACAGTTGGATGGCCGCGCCTTCTACGATCTTTTTGCGCGCATGGGGCTGAATTACGGTCCTGGCTTCAGGCTCATCGAAGGGGCAGTGGGTGGAGACGGCTTTGTCCTGACGATGCTTAAGCAGGTCTGGCCGCATGACAACGGGTATGCCTGCCTGCATCTGCCACCCAATCTGCTGGATGCAGCGCTACAGTCCACGCTTGGCTTCACTTTGATGCAGACCATGAATTCGGTCCAACTGATGGTTCCAGTCAAGATCAACAGGATCGACATCTATGCCCCGTTGGGGACCGACATTGTCGTTTTGGCACAACAATCACCGGATTCAGGTGGGCGGGCCTGCGATATTGCCATGTGTGCACCAGATGGAACGGTTCTTGTGGATCTGCACGGTTTCATCGCTGCACGTGTTGGTCCGGTGCCGACTGGCGGAGGCCGAAGCCATCCTGCCGGATTGCCGGTGCGACCGCCTGCCGTTGCGGAAGCGAAAGCTGAAGCGCACCTGCAAAAACGCATCAGCAAAGTTGTTGCAGAACTGGCCCATATGGCGATGGACGAGCTCCCCTCCGGCGCGACCGCTGCGGAATTCGAACAGGATTGTGACATTCCCGGCAAATCGACTGGCCGTCTTTCACCAAATCTCGGAGCGGGTGTCACGTCGACAACGGTTTTTGATCATTCGGTCGGAGCTGCTCTTTCGTCCGGGACGGCCCCAATGCAGGCGGGTGTCATGCGCAGCTCGGCCAGACCGGCACCTGATGCGGCTATACAGAATGCCGTCATCAAGATGATCGCCGATATCGTGCATCTGCTGCCTTCGGATCTGACCGACGACACGGCGTTTTCCGAAATCGGGCTGGATTCCATTGCCTTTACCGAACTGGCTGGCCGGCTATCCGTCTTGCTGTGTGAGGATATCTCTCCTACGATTCTATATGAATGCGCGACGATTGAGGCCCTGTTGCGCCGCGTAGCGGACGTGCAGCAGATCGCTGAAGCGAAATCCGATATGGCGGCTGCTACATCGCCCGCTCCGCAAGCCTCGTTGACATCCGACTTGCTGGAGATCGTCGCGGGTCTGGCGCATCTTTCAGCTGCCGATCTTGATAGCGAAGCCGCTTTCGCGGACTTGGGTTTCGATAGTGTGAACTATGCCGAACTGACGGCGCGGATCAAGGCTAGCTTTGATGTAACGATTGAGCCGCATGAATTCTATGGCCTCACCAACGTGACGGCCTTGGCTGCCCGCTTGGCGCAGGACGTGCAAGCTGCATATGCGCCAACCGCTGCCGTTCCGGTGCGCGCGTCTCCCCCTGGCGTGCCCGCAGTTGTTGCCACAGTGGTTGAGACCGCTGCGGAATTCGAACAGGATTGTGACATTCCCGACAAATCGACTGGCCGTCTTTCACCAAATCTCGGAGAGGGTGCCACGTCGACAACGGTTTTTGATCATTCGGTCGGAGCTGCTCTTTCGTCCGGGACGGCCCCAATGCAGGCGGGTGTCATGCGCAGCTCGGCCAGACCGGCACCTGATGCGGCTATACAGAATGCCGTCATCAAGATGATCGCCGATATCGTGCATCTGCTGCCTTCGGATCTGACCGACGACACGGCGTTTTCCGAAATCGGGCTGGATTCCATTGCCTTTACCGAACTGGCTGGCCGGCTATCCGTCTTGCTGTGTGAGGATATCTCTCCTACGATTCTATATGAATGCGCGACGATTGAGGCCCTGTTGCGCCGCGTAGCGGACGTGCAGCAGATCGCTGAAGCGAAATCCGATATGGCGGCTGCTACACCGCCCGCTCCGCAAGCCTCGTTGACATCCGACTTGCTGGAGATCGTCGCGGGGCTGGCGCATCTTTCAGCCGCCGATCTTGATAGCGAAGCCGCTTTTGCGGACTTGGGTTTCGATAGTGTGAACTATGCCGAACTGACGGCGCGGATCAAGGCTAGTTTTGATGTAACGATTGAGCCGCATGAATTCTATGGCCTCACCAACGTGACGGCCTTGGCTGCCCGCTTGGCGCAGGACGTGCAAGCTGCATATGCGCCAACCGCTGCCGTTCCGGTGCGCGCGTCTCCCCCCGGCGTGCCCGCAGTTGTTGCCACAGTGGTTGAGACCGCTGCGAGCAAACTATCTGAACAGGGGATTGACGGTTTTGCGATTATCGGCATGAGCGGTAAGTTTCCGGGTGCCGCCGATCCGCAGAGCTTATGGCAGAACATGCTTGCAGGCAAAAATGCGATCACCCGTCCGCCCGAGTGGCGCTGGGACTGGAAGCGTATCGATGGCGACCCCCGACTGTCACCGGGGCGCACGAATGTACACTGGGGTGGCTTTATCGACGGGCTTGCGGATTTCGATCCTGCTTTCTTCGGCCTTTCCGGGGCAGAAGCCGAGATTATGGATCCCCAGCAGCGGTTGATGATGATGCATGTATGGTCGGCGCTGGAATCCGCTGGCTATGCTCCCCGAAGCCTAGGCGGTTCCAAGACTGGTCTCTATATGGGGGTGTCTTCAGCGTCTTACTCCATGATGGTCGATCGGGCTGGACGGAGTACCGATCCGCGCTGGGTCATGGGGAATGTGGCATCCATGGGACTGAACCGTATCAGCCATATGCTTGACCTGCGCGGACCCAGCGAACCGTTCGAGACCGCTTGTTCCAGCAGTTTGGTGGCCCTTCATCGCGGCATTGAGGATCTCCGCAGCGGTGTCTGTGACATGATTGTCGCGGGTGGGGTAAACGCCATGCCGAACGAAGACCTGCACGTCGCCTTCTCTGCTGCCGGAATGTTGAGCGTCGATGGCGCTTGCAAAACCTTTGACAAGGATGCCAATGGCTACGTTCGGGGCGAAGGTATCGGCGTGGTTGTGTTGCGTCGGTTGCAAGATGCCATGCGGGACGGCAACGAAATTCTCGGGGTCATTCGCGCAACAGGTGTTCGTCATGCGGGGCGGGCCGTTTCTCTGACCGCTCCCAATCCGCAATCGCAGGCTGCCTTGATCCACGAGGTCATCGACCGTTCAGGAATGGACCCTGCCACCATTTCGTATATCGAAGCGCATGGCACAGGAACCGCGCTGGGAGACCCGATTGAGATAGAAGGCCTCAAATCGGCGTTTGATTCTGCGCGCAAAGATAGTCCTTGCCAGCCGGGGTTTTGTGCAATCGGCACTGTGAAAACCCATGTCGGCCATCTGGAGATTGCGGCAGGTGTGACCGGCTTGATCAAGGTGCTCTTGCAAATGAAGCACCGCCAGATTGTCGGCAACCTGCACTGCCGGAATGTCAATCCGCTGCTTCGGCTTGAAGGAAGCCCTTTCCGGCTGGCCAAGGACACTGAATCCTGGACACCGACAGATGCGGACGGGCATCCTTTGCCGCTGCGGGCTGGAATCAGTTCTTTTGGCTTCGGTGGCGTGAATGCCCATGTCCTGGTGGAGGAACCGCCGGCGTTGTCGCATGATGCTTCGGTTGATCTTGCCCCACAGGCTGTTCTCTTATCTGCCGCCACCGAAGCGGCATTGCGTGCCCAGGTCGAAAATCTATCGGCGTGGATCGCCGATCGTCCCTGGACATTGACCGAAGCCGGACTTCTGGCACGGATTGCGGTTACGCTTCAGGACGGGCGCGATGGCATGACGTATCGGCTGGCAATGGTGGTGCGCGACGTTGATCATCTGGCAGTGACGTTACGAGCTTGGCTGGACGGGCACCTCGCGCCCGCCGATGCAAGCGTCTATGCAGGACAAGCCCGGCGTAAACAACGGCTTATGCGTGCCGATGATTTGCACTCTCTGGTAGCAAAATGGGCGCGGGCAAGGGATCTTCGCCGTGCGAGCGAAGCTTGGGTTGAAGGTCTTTCTGTCGATTGGCAGGCGTTTCGGGACAGACCTGTGCGCAAGCTATGCTTGCCGACCTATCCCTTTGAATGCAAACCCTATTGGGTGGGTACTGTCTTGGTGCCGCCGGTCGAGCCACCGTTCGCCGCTGTGCAGCTTGCCGATTAAGGCGGGCTCGCATCGGCGCTTATCAGGATTGCGGCAGAGTAGGTTCTGTCGCAAATTTTTGAAATGGTCGCAGATGTGGATATCGCCGGACGCAGTTATGCAGCGAGTTCAGCAAATTGCTGAAAGGCGGATTGGCCTGCTGTTTGGAATTGGCCCTTTCTGATCATATGGGCGACCTCAATTCCATCCAATGTAGCCGATGCTGATGAAAAGGATTTGAGACAAGCCCAGCCTCAGTCCCGCGATGATCGAAGGGTTTGCACGCCGCGCGCGGGAGCGCATTCGCGGCCATGAGGGCGGCTTTGGGCGGGATCACCTGCGCGCCCTGGCGCAGCGCGTCGAGGTCGCAGACGACTCAATTCGCATCATGGGATCAAAAACGGAGCTGCTAAAGACGCTTATTGCCGATCAAGGGCGGCTATCGGCGGCGATTGGCGTGCCCAGAGGCGGACTGAAATGGCGGGCCGGCAGGGATTCGAACCGGACATAGTCGAGAGCCTATGCCGCTCTCCTCGGTAGAGGCTTTTCAACCAATCTCAGGAATCGTTGGCTGCGAACCCCCGCAACCAATAATTACAACGATTACAAAATTGACCCAGAACAGCCGCGTCACGGGGCTTTTCGCGTTTCTTGGCTTCAGTCGATGCGAGTCTTCTCATGAGGTCTTCCAGGATCGCGCTTTCGTTGAAGAACTTATACGCCGTCTCATTGATCAAAACCCATTTGCCCACTCTCTGCGTCCGATGGACATGATGCGGCACGGCTGGCTTTCGAGCTTTCGCCAGGCATCGCAGCAGTGAGCGACGATGTCGTCGTAAGATTTGAAGATCCTGTTTGAGAGCCAGTTTTCGCGCATGAAATGCCAAAGGTTTTCGACGGGATTGAGCTCCGGCGACTTCGGCGGCAACGGCAGGATGGTGATGTTGTCGGGCACGACGAGCGTGTTGGACATGTGCCAGCCAGCCTGATCCATGATCTGGATGGCGTGCGCGCCGTCATCGACATGACGGGCGATTTCAGCCAGATGCTGGGTCATTGCGTAGGTGTCACACCATGGCATGACCAGCGCGGAGGCCTTGCCGAGCTTCGGGCAGATGGCACCGAAGATATAGGCCGATCTCGTGCGTTGATCATGCGGCGCGGACGGTCGCGTTCCGCGCTTGGCCCAACGGCGCGTGATCTTCGTTCGTCGGGCAAATGATTCACTGGATCATTTGCTTTTCCGCCTCACTCTGCCCGATCCGGGCCTCGTCCTGGAACCAAATCTCTATTCGTTTTCCTTGGGCTGCTCCGGCAACAATTTCTGCCACTGCGGCTGGGAAACTTTTTTAAAATCGTCAATGGCCTGAGGGTCCTGCGCGTGATGTTTGGGCCGGGCAGCCAGCTTGCGATAGCCCATGGCTCGTACTTCACGGCTCAGCGTTTGCTCGCTCACAGAAACGCGAAACTCTTCCCAGAGCCATTGCGCCAAATCGCACAGACGCCAGCGAACGACGCCGTCGAGATAGGGCGTCGGACCACGCTCGATGGCCTGCGCCAGCGCCACACGCTGCTGATCGTTCATCCGCGACTGCTGACCGGGAGCCTTGCCATTGATCAGGCCCTGGGGGCCGCGTTCGTTAAAGCGCAGGACCCAGTCCCGGATAATCTGGAGCGTGACATTGCCGAGGCGGGCGGCATCTGACCGCGTGCCGCCGTCATAGATCGACGCGAGCGCCAACAAGCGTCTTACCTGGGCCGCGTCCTTCGTCTGCCGCGCCAGCCGCCGGAGATGGTCTCCATCAAAATCTTCACGCAACGAAATCCCTGATCGCATCGTAAACCTCCGGTTTGCCCCAGAGATTCAGATTCACCGCGATTTGGGAAGCCCAAAGAGTCAACATCAGCAAGGCGACGTATTAGGCTTCTTCTTGCCGGATGCAAAGGTGAGGATCGCGGCAAGATCGCCTCGCAGCACGATCACCAGTTGCTTACCATTGGGCACGAGATCGATGCGGCTGACCAGCGCACGGAGTTTGTTGGCCACCATCGCCCGCGTTTCTTCATTGCTCAACTGGTCAAGGAGAGCGGCGATCTCCTCATGATAATATTTCGCCAGATTGGGATGTAGCGGGGCAGGTGGTTCTTCTGCACCATTGAGCAAGCCAGCAAGCTCTTTCTTCTGAATAGCCCTGAGTTTCGTAGACACCCCCGGGTTACGTTTTTTGCTGCTTTCGAACGCGACAGGTGACAGCATTCCGTTTCTGACGTGCTTGCGTTTCGGGTTGTAGAAAATTTCGATGTAGTCGAACATGTCCTTTCGAGCTTCATCGCGAGAACGGTAGACCTTGCGACGTATCCGCTCCCGCTTCAGAAGATTGAAGAGGCTCTCGGCGACAGCATTGTGATGGCAATCGCCGCGTCTGCTCATCGAGTGAACCAGATTGTGATGCTTCAGGAACGATGCCCAGTCCATGCTGGTGAATTGTGAACCCTGATCCGAGCGCACCAGAACCTTTTCCTTTGGCTATCGTCGCCAGACAGCCATCAACGACGACAGCAAGATAGGCAAAGCCCTAGTTCGTCCGGATGTAGGTGATGTCGGTGACCCAGGCCTTGTCCCGAGCGGCCACGTCGAGTTGTCGATCCAGCGTGTTATCGATGACAATGGAGGGTCTGCCGCCATAAATTCCAGTAGGGCGCTTATAGCCGATCTGAGCCTTTATCCCGGCGGCCCGCGCAAGCCGGGCAACCCTGTTGAGGCAGCAAGTCTTGCCGTGGTCGAGCAGGCCGTCATGAAGCTTGCGGTAGCCATAAACCTTGCCGCTTTCCTCTTAGGCTTTCCGCAGAAGACCGATTTGCCGGTCGTCTTTACAAGCCCGCTTGCTCAAGTGTGTCCGGAGCCAAGCGTAAAAGCCGCTGGGATGAATGCGCAACAGGCGGCATATCGTTCGCACCGAAAACAGATTCTGATGCTGGGCAACGAACGCGTACTTCATTTTGCATTCCTGGCGAAATACGCGGTCGCTTTTTTTACATGTCGCGCTCCTCGGTGACGCGCGCCAGTTCCTTTTTAAGCTGCCTGATCTCCTCGGCCTGGTTGCTGCCCTGGTCACCCGTCGGCGAAGAGAATTTCTTCTTCCACTCGTAGAGGGAATGTTGGCTGACACCCAGCCGCTGCGAAACCTCTGAAACGGGATAGCGCCATTCGGTGATCTGACGCACAGCGTCGATTTTAAACTCTTCGCTGAAATTCGATTTGCTCATGATGAGATTCTTGCCTCAAAATTAGGAAAGAAGGTGCCTACAAATCTAAGGGCTATTCAATCCTGATCGCCCCGGTGATCACCCATATCATGCCACTCAAAGACATCAACAAGGGCTTCGAGCTGATGCATGCCATCGTAGCAATTGCTGCGACGCGAGTTACCTTCAATTTCCACTCTTGGGGTTGCGCAAAAGCAACATGTGTTTTTTGAATGTCGTTTTTGCGGCATTTGCCGTTTTTTACAATTGTTAGTTAGGCATCTGCTGCTATCTATTTTTTTATTGATTCTTGGATTTTGGAGCAGCGCATGCGCAAGGTTTTGCCAGTTCTTTTGATTGCGATTTTGTCGAGCTGTGCAAAACCATCGGATGGACCAAGTGCTGGGGCCATCCGGTCTGCGACGTTCCCGGGCAGTTCAAGCAAAGTGCCGGTGATCGAGCTTTCCAAGGCACCAGCGGTCACGGCTGCCGCACCACAGTCTGGTTATTCAGCCTCCGAGCCGGGTTTGTCGGTGCTTCGCGGCGCCTATAATCAACAGAGACTGCGGCCGGGCGATGTGTTTGACGTGACCTTGCTGGATACCGGCGAGGAAGGTCTTTTTTCCTCCACCCATAGTAGTACTCTTAATCTTGGTCGCTTCACTGTTGATCCGCAGGGCAGCGTCACCATGCCTTTCGTTGGCAAGCAGCGGGTGACGGATTCCACCCCGGAAGGCCTACAAAATCGTATTGTCCAGGGCATGAAAGGCTCGGCGGTTAACCCACAGGCCGTCGTGACAGTTGTCGACAAACCGTCCAGCGCCGTTCTGGTCAGCGGTGGCGTCAAGACCCCCGGAAAAGTGGCGCTGACAGCGCGGCGTGAGCGGGTTCTGGATATCATTTCGCAGTCAGGCGGGGCGTCTGTTGCACCGCAGGCCGCCAAGGTTACCGTTGTGCGCGGTCGGGAACGCGCAACGACGACGCTGGATAGGGTGATGAGCGATGAAAAACAGAATATCGTCCTGCTGCCCGGCGACCAGGTGATCGTCGATGGTGAACCGGCCAGCTATACGGCCCTAGGCGCCTTCAAAAGCACGGGTGAATTCCAGTTCGAAACCGGCAAGCTTACCCTGGCTCAGGCGGTTGGCCGGGCTGGCGGTTTGCTGGATGATCGGGCCGATGCCCGCAATGTCTACGTGTTCCGCAACCAGTTGATCCAGGTTCCGGCATCGACGGTGACGGCAAGTGGCGTCAAGGGACCGGTAGCCATGACCACCAGCAGCAAGCCGGTAATCTATCATGTGAATATGAAAGATGCCTCCAGCATCATGCTGATGCAACTGTTCCAGATGCAGAAGGGCGATGTGCTCTATGCCAGCAATTCGGGCATGGTTGATGCGGCCAAGTTGCTGACCGTTTACCAGAAAGTGCCGTCAACATCGGCGGCACCTCTCCCTGGCTCCTCCAATTGATCCTGATAGGCTGAACCTGCAGCGTGCCGGTTCTATGATTGAAGTGGCTGTCAAAATTCCGGTCTTGGACATCTCAAATTCTTGATGGATTTGAGATGTCTTTAATGCTTTGATGGCTAGAAAGCTTAAGCGTTGTTACGCCTTGCTATCATTCCCTTGTCCCTATCCGCGACAGGTTCGCCAAGGCTTCTTTGGCGGTTTCGGGCCTTTTTCCAGGATCGATGTTACAGAGATGATCCGCGAGCTGTGCAAGATCGGCGTTCTGGCCTTGCGGCACAGTGTTGAGCATTCGCAAGAGCACGCGGCCTGCGCCGTAGAGATCCATCGCTGTCGCTGCCTTGCTAGAAGCACTCTGTTCCGGTGCGCAATAGTCCGGGGAGCCAACCTCTGCAAGACCGAGATCGGCCCAGCTGGCACCGCATTCTATGGTCAAACCAAAGTCGGCTAATCTTGCTATCCGCCGCTGCGGATCGAGAATGACATTGCTGGGGGTAACATCACCGTGGACAAGGCCGCGGTTATGCAAAGCCTCAAGTGCGGTCAGCAGATCATGCATGATTTGCGCTACGTCGAGACCGGTTCTTCCCTCCCTCTCCAGGCTCTCCCTCAGAGAATACCCAGACCAGGGTTGGATAAGGCCTGGGCTGCCATCGGCCAATCGCAATAGTATTGAGGTTTTGACCATGTTGGGGTGGTCCAGGTTGAGGCCGATCCGGGCTTCACGGATCAGGAGGTCCGCCTGACTGGCTGACGAAGCTCCATCGGTGGTCAGTGTTTTGAGGACATAGGCGGTTTCCAGATCCCGATGGCGCAGTTTGAGAACGCGGCTATGACTCCCCTCGTAGAGCAGGTTTTCGACGGCAAATGTTCCTGCAATGAAGGCGGGGTCCGAGGGAGCCAATGTTTCGGCCCGTCGGTCGAGAGCGTTTCTCAACTGGTCGATCAGCAGCCGCTGTTCCCCGTCACTATTGGGTGTCCCGACATGCCCGCGCACGGCTTGCATCAGGGCGTTGAAACGGGCGGCGACGTCGCTGAAACCGTCAGGCAGAGGCATCGGTACGCGCCAGGCTAACGACGATAGCGCTCACATTTTCGCGCACATTGGCAATCAAAGCCTCCTGAACCAACCGTTCGGCGCTTTCTGTATCGGTGCATTGGTGCAGAATTTCCGCGACGGTTCGCTCCGTCAGGACCTGGATCAGCGGAAAACTGCATAATAACAGGCGGTCGCCTGGTAATATGTCGGTGGTCAGCGTTTCCGGCAAAAATTGCTGATCCAATCCAACCCCGCGCCGCAGTCGTTTTTGCAGGCCGATGGCGATATGGTCGCGGGTCAGTGGTACCATTGTGCCGTCACGCAACAGATACGCCCGGGCATCCCCCGCCCAAACGAGCAGAAGTTGATGATTCACCAAGGCGGCGACAACAACGCTGGCGGCGGGTGCGGTTCCGTCTGTGCGTTGCGTGCGGGCTTGCAACAGGCTATTGGCCCTGCCAAGCTTGCCTTTGATTTCCTGCAACATTGTATCCAGATCGGCGGTTTCACCGATTTCGGCCAGTTGGCCCGCAGTATAGCGTGCGGCTTCCTGTGACGCGGTGTCGTCGCCAACACCATCGGCAATGGCGAAAATCCTCGGTTTTTCGCAGATGAATAGCCCATCCGCATTGATCGAAAATCGTGTGCCGGCATGGGTGGCATAACTATACCGTAGCCCTGCTGCTTGCGGCTCAGCTGCTTGTTGGTCTCTGGGCGGCTTATCCGGGCTTGGAGCGGTCCGTTGAGGCGCAGGTCTTGCCTCGGCTTTTATCGGGACTGGCCCTTGGGCACGGGATGAGGCAGGGGCGGTCGTGTCTTGTGGTCGGGATGTAAGGCCGGCGCTTTGCCGGAAAAGCCGCAGGAAGTCCTCGGCCTTCATCTGGCTTGAAAAGCGGAGACCCTGCGGTTTTGAGGTCTGCGGGTCGATATACCACCAGAGCGCAGTGCCATCCTTGCTGGCTGTGGCGGTGCCCTCTTCCTCCTGGGGACGGGGCATACGCATGCGCTTCAGGGTTTCAGTGAAGCGGTTGATGTCAAATTCCCGCGTCATCGTCGATTCAGCCAAGCCTTCGGCGGCCATGAACCAAGTATGGTCCAGAAACAGCGTGCGGGGGTGATGGGTGAAGCGGTGCATCTGCGCCATGATGATCAGCGGAAAACTGCGACCAACCCGATCACGGCTGGCGAGCATGACACCCGCATGAGCCACTTGGCCCCAGACACCTTTTTCGACGATGAACCGCCAAGGAGGGGAGGCGCTGAATAGCTCCGGCCAAGCCGAGCCGAATTCCTGTTCACAGGCGTGCAAGCCGCCTCGGATCCAGCCATCGAGCGTCGCGACCATCTCCCGTTCCAGGCCATCCGAGAGGAAGTCGCCATGGCTTGGTAATTTGCCAAAAAACCCGATCCGGTCCTGACTGGCGGGCTTTTCTGTCTGGGCAGGTCGCAATGCCATGGCTTGCCTCTTCCTCAGGATGCATCCCGACAGAGTGATCCGGGGTGCCTTTGACAGGGAGGTAGGACCCGGCCATCAAGCTGGGTCCTACGATAGCGGTTCAGAACTGGGTCGGGCAGGTAAATTCGGACAGCGCCTTCAGGCTGAAGGCATTCAACACCGAACCAAACTGCACATCGAATTCCGCCACCTGGTTATCGTTGGTGAATTTCGCCCTAAACAGATCGTCGCCTTGGTTTTGGATATTTGCATCGTCAAACAGGCGGAAAGGCGACCAATCGCCATTTTCGGTTTTCGCCTGTTGCCAGCCGCCCGGTTGGAAGGCGATGCGCGACATGCTGGCGGCATCCTTCGATGGCCAGGTTATGGTTTTCGCCTGGACTGGGCCGTGGAAATATACCACCCGTTCGCCCTGGATTTCCAGCATCACCGCCGTCGAGGTCTCGCCAAGCGACACCGGCTTGACATTGATGGCAATCGCCGGTGTCTCGCTCCCATTCGGGAAGAAGGCGCGGAAGATCTGGTCGGCCCTTTCAAACTCGGCAATACCCTCGCTGGGAATGCCTGCCGCGCCGAAGGTGCCCTTCCAACCCCAAGGGGAGACCGACTGATCGACGAAGGGCTCCATCCTTTGCTTGAAGAACGTCTGGAACAGGCCCTTCGGTCCGAAAAGCCTGATGAAGTCGTTCATAGCGACATCGCGGCTGGAAGCGCGGTCGAAGGGGTAGCGGCCCGTGACGATGGAGCTGCACAGGCCCGCCCCTTCGCTGGACCACAGGTCGCCAATCCGGCTGCGGGCCGATTTGACGGCGAGTGAGCCGGTATCGGCGGCAAGTCCGGCCATCCAGCCATCCAATGGTCCAGGCAGACGGCGGGCATCCTGGAGCAGGTCCTGATTGGCTCGTGTCAATTGGCTATCGACATCGAAGACTTTTGCTACCTCTGCTGAGGACGTAACCGAGCGGGCCAGCTGATCATGAAGGGCGGTGATAACAGGCAATATCGCATCGACCTGGGAGGCGGGCTTGTCCTGATTGCCTGTCGTGGCCTTGCGGCTATCGTCTGCGGCAGGCGTGTCCAGCGCCTCGCGCAAGCGGCTATAGGGATCAGGGGCGGCCATGGAGGATGCCAGCATGGCGGCAACCGTGTCGCCGCTGGCGGATGACACCAGCGTGGTCATGCCCGCCGTATCGCCCTTCGGGCGCAGATCCGTCGCATCGGCTATCGATCTGGCGGCCTGGGCGACGATATTGCGGTCATTGGAAAGGATGCGGGTGGTTTCCACCGCATCGCCCAGATTTTGCGACGGCCTGACGGCCAGATCGCCCAGCACGGACGCCCAACGCTGTTCAAGCCGGTCATAGTAGATTTGCAAGGCCGCCTGGGCCACTGACTCCAGCGTTTGCCCCCGTAGTTGCGCATTGGAGCCGCGCACCCATTCCTCTTGCAGCGCTTCGCGGGCGGCGTCGGCAATATGCGGTAGGACAACGCTGCGGTAGCCGGTCGCGGTAAACAGTCCCTCGACCCCTTCCGTCAGCAGCGCGCCGGACTTGCGGATGAAGGCTTTTTCACCCAGCGCGCCAAAGGCAAGCGACGGCTGCCAGGGCATCAAAGCCTGCGCTTGTTTCGATCCGGCCAGGATGTCGAAAGCGCGTTCGGCAACGGTCTGGTTGCGGATGGTGTCGCGGGCCTTTTCGATGAGCCGTCTGTCGATTTCGACTGGCGGCAAGACGCCGGCTGCCATGGCACTGGCATGCTGGATCAACGCTTTGCGGGCCGCTGTCCGGCCTTCGCCCGGATAAAGGGCGTTAAACATCTGGGTTGCCTGGGCGGAGACGAATTCCCGGTCAAGCCGCCCCAGTCCACCCAGCATTTCATAGAGTTTCAGCGCGTTGAAGGTTCGTGTCACATCGCTTTCACCGGTCAGGTCCTTTTGCAATTGCACCAGCATACGGGGCAACAAAAGGCTGTTCAGTGCGCGCTGATAGGCGTCGCGCTGGCGACCGGCAATCTTGTCGCGCTGGCTGAGACCGAAGCTTGCGGCCCAGACATAGCGGGTGTCAAAGCCGGTTGGAACCGCACGCAGATTGTCCAGCGCAGGCAGGACGCGCAGAAAATCGGCATCTGACACATTGCGCACCGGCACATCCTGGATCAGCTTATCATAGGCGTTCAGATGCTCTTCGGCCTGGGCGAGAGCGGCCCGGTTCTGGAAAAACGTCATGGTCCATCCGGCAAACACAATGACCACCGCCGCCACAGCCAAACCCCAAACAGCCTGTCTCAGCAGGACTTGGCGAGAGGAAAGGCGCTTGTCGCGTGCAACCAGGGCCGCTTCGTTGAAAATCACCTCGCTGAACAGTTTCGGCAGAAAATAGCTGCGCCGCGTCCGGTTTGTCGTGGTGCGGGCCAGGGTTTCATCCGGCTGTGTCGCGGAGACGAAATAGATACCACGGATCAGCGGAGCCTCGACCAGTGAGGAGCCGGTGCAAAGCTCGCTGATCGCCTCACCGAGCTTTTCCTGCAAACTGGCAAGCTCGGCCGGAAAACGGAAAATCCGGCCTCGGATATCAGCACTTTGTTCCTGTTGCAGCCGCTCGATCAACATGGCATCGACACGCTGTTGTAACAGGGCGAATTCCTCGGTAAAACGCTCCGGCAATGTCTTTGCGCCGTAGCTTTCCTCCAGGCCGAAGGTCGTGCCCCAGACCTGTTCGCGGTCGCTCTTGTTGAAACTATCGTAGAATTCCACGAAACCGGTGAGAAGATCGGCCTTGGTCAGCAGGATATAGACCGGAACGCGGGCACCGAGATGGTCGTCCAGTTCGGCCAGCCGCTTGCGGATCGCACGCAGTTCTTCGCGCTGGGCTTCCGGGTCTCGGGTCAACAGGTCGCCGATGGAAAGCGTCAGGAGCGCGCCATTGACCGGCTGCGAACGGCGATAGCGGCGCAACAGGCCGAGAAACCCTTCCCATCCGGCTTTCGATGATCCATCGAGGTCATCCTGGGTCGTATAGCGGCCAGCGGTGTCGATCATGATCGCCTGATCGGCGAACCACCAATTGCAATTGCGCGTGCCGCCGATGCCTTTAACGGCATCGCTGCCAAGTGCGTCACCAAGCGGAAATTGCAGGCCGGAATTGGTCAGCGCCGTCGTTTTGCCGGAGCCGGGCGCTCCAAAAATCACATACCAGGGCAGTTCATAGATATAGCCGAAGCGCTTCTTGGTAATCCGCCGCAGCAAGGCCAGCGCTTCTTTCAGCCGGTTGCTGATTTCGCTGACTTCGGCCTGCTGGTTGGCCAGCGCCTGCGTCTCGATACTGTCGACCAGTTCCTTGTCCTGGCGCTTGGCGCGGACCATGGTGACAATCATATAGGCGGCCCAGATGGCAAAGATCACCACCATGGTCCAGATGCGGGCGGAAACGCTGGCGAGTGGCTTGAAGCTGCCGAAGGCGGCCAGATAGCCGTAGAACCAGATCAGCACGCAAAGGGCGATGACCCAGATCAGCGAGATAAAGCGCCGCCCCACGACACCCGCATAGGAATCGACATAGGAGCGTATGGTATAAAACCAGCTGAGTGGATTGATCACGGCTTGGCCCCCTGCTGCGTCTTTATATCTGCGTTCGGCACTTGATTATTTTGACCATTGTCGATGTTTTCAACGGGCGGGGTGAGGATACCGGCATCGGTGATTTTCTCGTCAGGATTGGTCAGAACAAGGATTTCCGTGCGCCGGTTCATTTCACGGCCCTCCGGCGTGTCGTTACCGGCAATCGGATCGCTATCCGCACGGCCTTCGGTCAGAATGGCATCCGGCCCGGTGAAACTGGAGAGGATTTCGCCGACTGCCTTGGCGCGAGCCTCCGACAGGTGCCAGTTGGATGGAAACTGCACGGTCTTGATCGGTACATTGTCGGTATAGCCGATCACCACCGCCCTGAATTTTTCCGCCGCCAGCGCTCCGCCGATGCGTTGCAGCAGATCGCGGAACTGGCCCTTCACATCGGCGCTTCCGGTGTCAAACAGACCGGAATTGTTGATGCGAACGCGCAGCCGTCCATTGGCATCCGACAGCGATACCAGCTTCTTTTCAACTTCCGGCTGAAGAAAGGTAATAAGGTTTTTTAGACGGCTTGGCGGCGGTGGCTCCGGTGGCTTGACCGGCTGCGGTTCCGGTTCCTGCTGCGCAACGGTTGGCTGGGGCTGGGGCTGTGGTTCAGGTACGGGAACCGTGATCATTACACCCGGCGCCTCATGTGGGCCAAGCCCAGCCAGCCGCTCGAAAGTCCGGTCGGAGCTGTCGTTCAGGGTCAAGGTGAAAAATAGGTAGCCAAGCCCAAGCGCCAGGGCCAGCAGCGACAGGACGGTCCACAGCGCCGCCATGGTGCGCAGCGGTTTGTGGCGGGCATGGACCCCCTGCCAATGGGGCGAAAGCTCCCGTTCAAACACGCCATATTGGCCAAGCAGGGTCTTGTAGAGACTGTCGCGAATGCGGGAAAGCTCAAGCGGTCCCTTGGAGGAAACGCGGGTACGGCCTTCGAACGCCAGGGACAGGGACAGGTAGATCAGCAGCAGCAGATCCTTGGCAGACCCGGGCGACTGATGGAAATGATCGAGAATATCGAACACCCGGTCGCCGCCCGTCACGTCATTGTGGAAGGTGGAGACCAGGCCCGAGCGCGCCCATCCGGCCCGCACGCCCCAAGGCGTGGACAAAACCACATCGTCGATTGTGGCGCAGACGACATAATGAGCGGCGCGCGCCCGTTCCGGGCTGATACGGGCGCTGGCGAGATCACGCTCATAGCGGTTGACCGCATTGATGCAGACCTGGCGCAGTTCCTCGATATCCGGTTGTTCCGAGCGGTAGCGCAGCGCATGCGCAAGATTGAGCAACGGTGCCGCCGAGCGCACCAGCACCGGCATTTCGCTGCTGCCGAAGCGGAAATTGTCGATCAGATGTGCGACAGGCATCCGCGTCCCGCTACCGGCTGGCACCGGTTGCGATGTTTCGCCGTCGAGCAGGTCGGCGACCTTGCGGGCGTTGTCGTCCTGGAGGCGTTTTTCCTCCGTGACTTCCACCACGGTCGGCAGATCCTGCCAGGAAGGAGGCCGTTCGTTGCTCATTCTCTCAAGGCCCACATTTCGAGTTCAAGACCAGGGAAGTCACCTGCCAGGTGCAGGGCAATCGCCCCGGATGTTTCAAGCTGTTTCCAGAGCGGCGTCTTGGTATCCAGCTCGAAATAGATGGTCCCGGCCCGGTAAGGCAGCTGGCGTGGCAGAACTGGCAACGGACGCACCGGAATGCCAGGCAGCGCGACATTGACCAGTTCGGCAATCCGCTCCACCGGCCCGACCTTGATACGAGCGGGTAGGGTACGGCGCACGTCTTCCGCGGACATGTCCGCCCGCACTGCCAGCACGAAACCAGCATCGCGCAGCAGACTGCGGTCGTTGATCGTGCCGACCCTTACACCGTGGCGGCGTTCCACCAGCTCGATGGCGACAGCCGATTGCGCCAGCACCGAGGACAGCGAGGTGCGCAAATCCTCGAAGACAGCACCAAACGTCGCCTTCAGATCGTCATGGCGATAGGCCGGAAAATCCGTCGCCCGCTTGCTCTCCATGGTGAACGTCGCAAGCTCGCCGGCTAGCTGAATGCATTGTTCGTAAAACTGAATAGGGTGCAGCCGTGTGGCATTGGCCAGCGCATGTTTCAACAGCGGATCGGCGCGGTTGAGGATCTGCAGCAGGAAATAGTCACCGACTTCGGCGGTGCCGCGAATTGTCGGATCGCCGATCCGCTCGGCAATCGCTTCCGCCCGGTGCCGGACGATGCCCAGCAATTCGGTCATTAATTCATGCAGTCTTGAGGAAGCCGTGCAGTTCAAGCTGGCTGGAATGAAATCCGGGTCGAGGAGGACAGCCTTGTCAGAGCGTACCTCGACCACGCGGGCAAGCCCGAGCAGTTCATAACCGGCCAGATCGTCGCCGGTCTTCAACAGTTTCAGGTTCAGGCGACCAACATCGATGGGTGCCAGGAAATCGGTTTCCACATTGGCGTCAGGCGCTTCATAGGGTGAGGCGACAAGCCGCACACTGTTGACCGCTGAGGTGCCGGTCTGGGCCATGTCGGCCTTGCCGGGCTGACGGGCGGGCAGGGCCAGATAGATCACCGCATTCTTGACGGACTCGTCCAGCTCAAGGGCTGCTGGCAGGTCGGTATCCTCAGGCGCATCGAAGGGCGTGCCATCCGGCAACATCCCACGCAGGCCCGACAGGGCGAACTGGCCGATGGCAAGGGCGCTGCGGTCCAGGCCAATCTCCAGAATACCCCAGGGATAAGGCGTAAGGCTGCGCGCCACCGAGCGCACCAGGCGCTCCGTCCAGCGGTCGGACTGCTGGAAATGTTGGACGCGAAGGAACATGCCTTCGGTCCAGGCAACCCGGTTTTCATGTCTCATCGGTTGTTTTTACCCCCATTACTCTGTCGGCTTGAACCGGTACGGCTGGCTCTTCGGCCTGCTCGCCCATGGCGGCGCGACGCATGAAATCTCTGAATGAAAGAATACGGCCCTCGGCCTGAAACAATTGCCGATAGGCCGCCCAGTAATCGCGCTCGGCAAGGAACGGCAGCCGCACCGGCGAGTTTGCGTCCACCTTGGCCTCCAGCAGGCGTGGGTCCAGCGAGCGGCCTGCCGCCTGCATCATGGTTTGCAAAATCGCCGCGAAGGCCTCCTGCTGTCCGGCAAAGGCTTCAAGTCGGGCGGCAAGATCGGTTCCGCCGCTGGGCGACAGGGCAGGCACAGCATCACCCGGCAAGTCGAAGGCCGCGATGCTTTCGGCCAGAGCCTCTTGGGCGCGGGAGAGCGCCGCCATCATCCGCTCCGCTTGCAGATCTGAAGCCGATGGGCTCTGTCGCGCATCCGGCTCCTGATCCTCAGGATCGGCGAACACGGCGTCAAATTCGTCCTGCGGTTTTGACCGCTCCTCTTGCGGAGGGGGCACGTCCTGCGGCGGACGGCGAACGGGTGGCGCGATGGTCACGAAGGTTTTCGGCGCGGCCAGATGTTCCATGGCGCTTCCACCGGCATCCTCATCGAACCAATTGTCCGGCAGGACGGGTTTCATGCCATCGGTCTGCGGCGGACCGCTCCAGCCGATATCGACATGACGGGTAAAACTCTTTTCCTTGTCCGCCCGACGGTCAGATTGTGTGGCTCCTCCAGACATGCCTCGCTCTGATGGCCGGGGTTGCTTCCACGGTTCCTCCACCTGCCGGTCTCCCAGAAGGCCGCGGGCAGTGGTGCCATTCGGGGCGATATCGGCAAGGATCGAGGAAATGGTCAGCGTCTCACTGCTAACCGGCATGGTTGGATCGGGATCGACCGCCTCAGGCGTCGCCTCACCGGTAATCGAAACGGTAAACCGGTAGCCGCGCACATCGATGCTGGCGCCGTGCGTGAGCCGGATCGTATCGCCTTCCAGCAGCAGCTTGCCATCGACCAATGTGCCATTGGCGCTCTGGTCGCTCAGTATATAGCCGTCCCGGTCCCGGCTGATGGTGCAATGCAGTTTAGAGACGCGGCATTCATTGTCCGTGACTTGCCAATCGCAGGCAGGGGCGCGGCCAATGGTCCGGCGACCATAGTCCAGCGTCCAGGTGGTCTGGCCCTTGGTAACTGGTTTTTCGGGGCGAAGTTCCAGCTTCATGCCAGACCTCCCTGCGGCATGGCCTGATATTCGGTAACCACGGCATCGCGGCTGTCACTGCTTGCTGGGGCCAGCCGCGCCCAGCTGTTCCAGCCGAGCCGGGCAGGCATGGTCGCAGACCCCATCTGACAAAAAGGAATGTCTTCTTTTTTCAGGACGACCTGGGCATCGATATCAAAGCCGTTGCCGATAAACAGGCGGGTGAGGGCGAAGATTTCCGCAAGACGCGGCTTGCCAGGCGATAGGCTGATATAATCGTCATAGCCAACCGGACCGATGACCAGCCTCAGCGCCCCGCTCCGGTCCATGACGGATGCACCCGCCATGGCGTTGACGCCGAGCCTTGGGCCGGACCCCTTGCCCATCTGGCTCAACTCCGCCGACGGAATGGAGACCCAACGCGGACGAAATTGCTCAATTGCCACCGCCATGCCGGTAAACTCCTCCAGCATGGCTCGAAGACTGGCGACATTGCGGGTACGGTCGGCAAAAAATCCGGAAAACCGCAGGATCACATCTTCATTGATGCCGGCTTTTTCCACCAGTCCGGCGGTGCCGAAGCCGGTCAGCGATAGCAACACCTTGCGGAAGGTGTTTTGTTCCTTGGTGGTACTCCAGCGCAGCCGCCGTGCCAGCCGGTATTTCTCGCAGGCCGCCACAAACAGTTCCGAAAACCGGATGGCAAACAGGTTGAGAAAGCTGATCAAGGCGCGGGAACGGCGCCGCTCTTCGCGCAGCAGCAATTCGTTATATTCCGGCGGCAGCGCGCCAAGCGGTCCAACCAGCGGCGCAAAAGCCGATTTGACGACATTGCCCTGCAACTTGCGGCGAAAACCGCTGACGGCAAGTGGGGCTGGCTGAATGCCGGAATGGGGACCGACGTCCAGCTCCGTTCCCGACGACAGATGTTGTGCCACCCGAAATGCCGTGGTCGGTTCAAAATGGCCGGGGTCCTGCTCCAGCAGGCGGGCCAGCTTATCCTCATTGGGTTTGATCTGGATATTCATCACCACCCCTACAGCAAAGGCCGCTCGGCGGCCCGGGCGGGCCAGCGGACAATTGGCTCGGACTGGCCGCGCATGGTCAGGGTCAACCGGGTGAAACTGTTGACCGAGGTATAGAGCCCGCAGAAATGATCAATGATGCTGCCGAAGATGAAGGCGGCTGCCCGGTCGATCATAGCCGGGTCAAATTCGATCGTGACATCGGTGCCTGGCACCATGGCGGGGCCAAGCCGGGCGAGTGCGTGCTTGGCCTCGACGCGGCTGATAGCCTCGACAAGCTGTCGCGTTTCCGGCGCATCGCGCAATGCATAGAGCGAAAGAATATCCTTCAGCGCCGAACCGTCATTGTCGAACAGTGACAGATGATTGAGCAGCAGATGGGAGACCAGCCGCCACTGGCGCGCCAGTTTTTCATGGATACGAATGGCGGGCGTTGGCGGTAAAAGCGCCTTGATCTCGGCCACGCTTTCACTGCGCTTGACCAATTGAAGGTGCGGGTGACCGCCGCCGAAAGGCAATTGGCTGGCCAGGTCTCTGTTCAGGCATAGGGTATCGACGCTGGCCGTCAGTCCGGTCGGCTCAAGCGGACCGCGATTGCGGTCAACGAAGGCGATTTGGGTATCCGAGGAGCCGTCATCCTCATCGAACCGGCGAACCGCCTGCCAGAACACACTGCTATTGGCGCCGCGCTGGCTGCTCCCGAAAAACGGCCGGGCATCCTGTTCTTCGCCGGACGCCGCCGAAAGCCGGACCTGTTCGACCATGTAGATTTCCCGGGTGGTTTGGCGGCGGCTGTCAGGCAGGAGCGAATATTCCGTGCGGCTGCCATCCAATGTCAGCGGTTCCGAGCTTTGCCGGAACAAATTGATGACCGGTGTGGCATTGAGGACGATGTCGCTGGCGGAAATCATCCGCTCCAGTCGCGCGTCACTGCTGTCCAGATAGATGTAAAGCTCGACATCATCGCCCTGCCAGCGATCCATGCCGGATACTTCCAGGAACAGAAATTTTTGCGGCAACGTGAAGAACTCGGTCAGCAGCCGGTATCCGGCAAAACTGCCCGGTGCCGTGGGAAGCATCGCCTGCTCCGGCGCAAACCCCAGCGGACGCAGATTTTCCGCTGGCAGAAAGACCGCATTGCGATCCTCCGAATGCCGTGCCAGCGCCATGCCGATGCAATGATTGGCCAGAAGCTCGAACAGGGCGGCGGCCTGCGCCCATGCGGAGGCAATGAAAAAAGTCAGGCGCTTGACGCCAAGCCCGGCCATGCTGTCCTGCTTGGGTGCGGTGGAGCGCAGGGACAGACGCAACACGCCTGCCGCACCTGCAAAGGGTGCCGCTGGCGCATCGAGCGGCAAGCCGGTCAGGCTGGCATTGCTGACCGTCATCGGGACAATTTCCACATCCTGCGTGGTGCGGAACTGGCAGGGATCGCCGCCGACCGGCTCGGTGACGATGTCGGTATGGCGCGGCAGCAATTGCATGCCGGCCAGCGTGGCGCCTGGCGCAAATTGCACGATGCTCATCGGCGGCACCGGTGCCAGATAATGGGGGTAAAGCGTTTCCAGCAGGCTGTCGGTCAGTTCCGGAAATTCATCATCCAGTTTCTGGCGAACGCGGGCGGCGGAATAGGCGAAGCTCTGGATGATCCGCTCTACATGCGGATCGTCGGCCACATCACCCGACAGACGCAACCGACCGGCGATTTTCGGGAAGGCGCGGGCGAATTTTTCCGCGCGCCTGCGCAGCGCGAACAACTCGTCATTATAGCGTTCCAGAAAGGTCTCAGCCATTCGACGCCTCGATGCGGAAAGCCTGGGTGGAGGGGTCGATGCGGGATTCGAAACTGACCGGTGGCATCCCGTCATAAAGGCGGAACGTACCGTTGATGCGCATCCGCAAGGCGCGGTCGCCCTCTGTATTGCCTTTGAGGATCGTGACCTTGACGTCGGCGAGGCGGGTCTCAAACAGCGCAATGCGCCGTTCCACCAGTCTTGCCAGCCGAAGTTTGGATTCGTCGGTGGAAAGATTGGCCGAAAGAACACCATCGACGCCATAGGAGACCAGCGCGTCCTGCAACTCGCCAAGGCCATCCGGTGGTGCTTGCGGGCAGCGGCGGGTGTTGAGCAGCGCTTCCAGGTCGCGACGGATCACTTCGCGCATCTCGCGGACCTGTTCGCTGACGCTGGTTTGCGGATCACTGTCCATATCAGGCGTATCGTCCAGCAGCCGGTCCAGGACGGATCGGTTCAATACTCGTTCAGAGGCGCGAAACCGCTGTAATGGATCAACCATGGGCAGCCTGCCTTTCGCCGGTCGCATCCGATTGCAAGCTTTCAAGATCGTGGAACGACACCAGTTCGTCGCCCGCCAGCAGGCATCGCTGGCCAAGACCGGTGACGATCCCGTCCACCGCATCCAACCACTCGGTCTGATGACCGAGTTGCAGGGCAGGGCTGGCATCAGCGCCGTAATAAATGGCGGGGAGAAGCACGGTGGCTTCTGCTCCGCTTTCCAGTGTCAGTTCGGCCGGGCGGAAGGCCGTGTCCCGGGGGCGGCGTATCGGTTGAGGCGTAACAGACGCGATCCTTGAAAAATCGACCCAGAGATAGGCGCCGCCGGTGGTCAGCACTTCAAGCGCATGAGGGATACGGTCGTCGAGATCGCGGATATCGGCAACGGCGGCGCCGTTCCACAGCATTGGCACAGTGCCTCGGCTCTCTTCCAGTTCGGCAAGCAGGGCCGCGGCCTCGCTTGCCGCTCCTTCCTTCAGAGCCAGGTTGAGCTTTAGCGCAATTTGGTCGCTGACGGTGGGGCCACCGGGAAAATCCGGCAGCGCACCGGTTTCAAACCATGCTTTGCGGGCTGCCATCCCACGGATCTGCTGGCGCAGCATCGAAAAACCGACGGCATCCTGCGGCTGGAAGCGGACAGCCAGCTCGCATTGGCTGTCGGCTTTTTCATAATCGCCAGCCAGAATCAGCAGGTCGATATAGAGATGGCGCAGGTCATGATCGCTGGCCGCCGTTTTCAATTCGGCTTTGACGGCATCCATAGCCTGGGCAAGATCTGCATCATCGAGCAGGCTGGCAATGCGGCGGGAGGCGGTACTCATGCAACTATCCTTTTCGGTTCCGTCTGCCCGGCGGTAGCGCCCATCGCGGCAGTGGCCGAGGTTTCGGCGACGAGATGAAAACTGGTGGAGATATCATCGAGCTGGAAATGCGGCTGCAATCTGACCGTGCAGGAAAAGGCACCGGGTTTTCCAGGAATTTCCGTGACGTGGATGCCGGCTGAACGCAGCGGATAACGGCTTCTGAGCGACACATCCGCATCGTCATTGCCCAGCGTGTAGCCTGACAGCCAGTCTTCCAGCCGGCGCTGAATGACATTGGCGGTGCTGAGCTGGCCAATATTGTCGCGCATGATCACCTTCAGATAATGCGAGAAGCGTGACGCGCAAAGCACATATTGCAGCATGGCCGCCAGCCGGGCATTTTGCCGGGCAGTTTCGCTGGAATAGTGTCCTGGCGCGTGCAGCGACTGGTTGGCGTTGAAAATCGCGGATGATGAAAGATAAGTCGTGGCAACCGGCACGATGCCGAGATCGGACAGTTGCAATTCCTGGGAGCGGGTCAGTTTGACCTCGACGGGCGGCTGGGCGGACAGGCCCTCGCTTTCCACACCGATATCAAGGCCCGGCAATTGCCAGGGCGCCAGCATGCCGCCATCGATCTCGTCCTGGGTCACGCCGCGCATGTCGGCAAACCAGCCGGAATCGATAAAGGTGCGCAGAATAATCGCCGCAAAGGCGAAGGCGCTGTTACCCCAGAGCAAAGTCTCTCCTGTTTCGGCGAGATGTTCACGAAACGGAAAACCGTCATTGCGCTTGCGCCAGAATGGTTTGTGCGGCGGGCGCATCAGCACCCGCGGTGCAACCAGGCCCAGGAAACGGGTATCGTCATTGCCGCGCAAGCTATTCCAGCGCAGCCGCGTCTTGTCCTGTTGCAACCAGGAAAAATCGGAAACCCGGTTCAGTTCGCGGAAGGTTTCAAGCCCGATGGCCTGCGGCGATGCACCGGCGATGAAGGGACAAAAGGCCGCTGCGGCTACCGTTGAAAGGCGCGCAAGTGTACTGACGGTATCGGTGCCGTCGATGGCGGCGGGAGAGAGGTCGTAATCGCCAACCAAAAGCCCGAATGGTTCGCCGCCCGGCATGCCGAATTCGCGGTTATAGACCAGTTCGAACAGGTGGCTCTGGTCGAAATCGGTGGCGCGTTCCATGCTGCGCGCCAATTCTTTCCAGCTGGCGCTGATCAGCTTGATTTTCACCTCGGCGCTGCGTCCGGCTTCGCGGACCAGCAAGTCAAGACCAAGCCACCGCGCTTCCATCGCCTGGAAGTCGGGATGATGTAGAATTGCATTCACCTGCCGGTTCAAAACCGCGTCGATTTCCGCGATCAACCGATCCGCCAGCATCCGTGACGATGTCCTCACAATACCCCCCGGTGGACGCGCATGTTTGATGACGTTGACGATAGAGGTCTGCGCGAAGCACCCGCGCAGACCTTTGATGATCAATCAGTTTTTCGATGGAATACGAGCAACCATGCGCAGCGAAGTCGTCAGCTCTTCCATCTGCAACCATGGACGCAGCCAGGCAACCGCATTGTAGGAGCCCGGTTTGCCGGGGATTTCCTGTACCGTCACCTTGGCATCGCGCAGCGGATACTTTGCGCGCGAATCTTCTCCAGCATCGTCATTGGCATTGACGTAGTTGGAGATCCAGCGATTGAGCCAGACCTCGCAATCGTCTGCTTCCATGAAGGAGCCGATCTTGTCGCGGCCCATGACCTTCAGATAATGAGCGAACCGTGAGGTCGCCATCATATAGGGCAGGCGGGCGGAAACGGCGGCATTGGCCGTCGCTTCGGGCTTGTCGTAGAGCTTCGGCTTATGGGCGGTCTGCGCGCCGAAGAACACGGCGTAATCGGTGTTCTTGTAGTGGCAGAGTGGCAGGAAGCCCAGCTTGCCCAGCTCGGCATCGCGACGGTCGGTAATGCCGACTTCTGTCGGGCATTTCAGGTCGAGGTCGCCATCATCGCTGGAGAACACATGCATAGGCAGGTTTTCCACCTTGCCGCCGTTTTCCGCGCCACGGATGGCTGTGCACCAGCCGTTCTTCGCAAAGGCTTCGGTGAGGCGTGTCCCCATGACGTAGGCGGCATTCATCCAGCAATAGCTATCGTGATGCAGCTCGCCGCTTGCCTCGCCCAGGGTTTCATCAAAACCGAACTCGTCGATCTGGCTGGTTTTCGGGCTATAGGGCATACGCGCCAACACCCGGGGAAGGGCCAGCGTGACGAAACGCGAATCGTCGCTTTCGCGGAAGCTGCGCCATTTGGCATATTCCACCGTCTCGAAGATCTTTTCGAGATCGCGGGGCCGCGACAATTCCCGGAAATCGTCAAAGCCGAACATCCGCGGGCTTGCTGCCGAGACAAACGGTGCGAAGGCAGCGGCGGCAATCGAGGAGACGCCCTGAAGCAATTGAACGTCCTCGAAAGAATTATCGAATTCGTAATCGCCGACGACAGCACCCATCGGCTCACCGCCAGGCGTGCCGAATTCGTCTTCGTAAATCGACTTGAACAGCCGCGACTGGTCGAATTCGACTGCCTTGGCCAGGTCTTTCGACAGTTCGCGCTTGGAGGCGTTCAGCACCCGGATTTTGAGGTTGACGCTGGTTTCAGAATTCTTGACCAGATAGTTCAGCCCCCGCCAGCTGCCTTCGAGCTTGGTAAATTCCGGCGATTGCATGATGGCGGCGAGCTGGGTGGAGATCACCTTGTCCAGCTCGGCAATGGCATTGTTCAAGGTGACCGTCAGGTTGCGGTCGTATTTGACCGTGCCTTTCAGGGCCTGATCCGTCAGGGTGCTCAAAAGGTTGCGGGCGCGGTCCGGCTCCGTCTGACGGGTGGCGGCAACGACCTTCGACAACAGCCCCTGTTCCTCGGTGGCGGCGGTCGGCTCATTCGGCTTCAAAACGCTTTCAGCGCTCATCTCTTCAATCCTTTCAAAGCGGCGTCACATAAGGGCCGCCAGTCAAAGAGTTTTCGGTTGGACCGGCTGGTATCAGCCCTGGCCGTTGCTGTCGGGCCTGTCTTTCAGCTCGGCGACGAGTTTTGAAAGATCACCACGGTTTTGCAGAATGTCTTCGAGAAGCCGTTCGAGGTCTTCGGAACGGTCCGCCTTGCTGAGCAGGTCGCGCAACTCATTGCGGGCATCCAGAAGCGCTTTCAGCGCTGGCACCTGCTGCACCACAGATCCCGGCAAGAAATCGTCCATGCTTTCGAACTTCAGATTGACGCCGATGTCGGTGCCGTCATTGTCAATGGTATTCTTCACCTGGATATTCAGGCCGGGCGTCATGCGGCGCATCACATCGTCGAAATTGTCCCGGTCGATCTGGACGAATTTCCGCTCGTTGAACGGCTTCAGCGGCTGGGTCGGGTTACCGGAGAAATCGCCGAGCACACCCACCACGAAAGGCAGTTCCTTGATCACCATCGCACCTTCGGTTTCCACCTCGTATTTGATGTGGACCCTGGGCTTGCGAACCCGCTCTAGCTTTTCATGCACACTTGCCATCACTGACCCTCCTTGCGTGCCCCCTGGGCATCAAAAAATCCGGTAGGCGGATGCCGAAGCTTCCGCCGATGCGTGTTAGTTTCCGCTCTCTTTGGCCGGTTTGATGCCGGCAGCAATGAGAATGGCATTTCTGGTCTGTACTTCCGGCAGCAACTCCGTCAGCAATTCGGAAAAATCCATACGTCCGCGCCGCACCAGGGTTTCAATCGACAGCGAAATCGGCGAATGCGGTTCCGTGCGGCGGAAATAGCGGGCGACATTCATCAGGAGGTCGAAGGCGTCTTCACGCGAAGCAATGCCTTCAGGGCCCTCGGCTGAGCGGGCAGCGGGCTGGATTGCGCCGGCCGCAGCATTCTTTTGGGTCGTCTGTCCATCTTCACCTGAAGGGGTGGCATTCTGATTGGCAGGCAATGTCGCGTCGTCGCGCCCGCCAAGACTGCGAATTGCAGCAATGATTTCCTCAAGCACGTTGCGGATATTGGATGCCGGTGGGGCAAACTGTCCGTAGCGCTGGGTAACGAGCGCATTGAAGCTATTGAAGGCGGCGAGGCATGTGTTGACCTCGGCCAGATGAGCGGAGAGAGCAGCTATTCCGGCCTCGGCTGCGGCCTGATGCAGGCTATCGCGCAAACCCGTTTCATCACTGCGCTGGGCAAGTTGATAATCCCAAAGCGTGAATTCACCGAATTTCCCAAGCGGCAAAAGTGAAGACAGGCGTAAGGGCTGAATCAATGTTCCCTCGGCACCAAAACCGTTCAATCCGGCAAAGGGTGCCAGCTTTTCCTCGATATCGTCATCATCAATCGAATGAAGCTCGTCGCTATGTCGTTCTATAAGCGACGCCGTCGCTTCATAAACTTCACTCAGGCCGGGAAACCCCTCAAGTCGCAAACGGGATTCTGCAAGCCAAGCCAATACTTCGAGATCTTTGCTGACGGAAGAAGTAATTTGCAATCCAAGATTGCTCACTAGGTTCCAGCTTTGGGAAACTTTGATAACCTCTCCAGGTGTCGTAGATCTTTCTTCCGTCCTTGCTTGGTTTCTTGCGTCCTTAATTCTGTAGTATACCTCACGATAATTAGCATCCACGCGAATATTTATTCCGCAAGGTCCGTTTTCTACTAATGCTGTAGCCAATTCATTGTCGATCAACGATAGACTAGCCCCATTTTGAATTAACTAATATATGCTACTTGTTAATGTGGGGCGCAGTTATATTTTTGTCAACCTGAGGTCATTTGTTTGATGTCGGGGGTGATGCCTGACTTTGCATATCTTAAAAAATTTATCTCGCGCTCTGGACAGGTTGGGGTAATCGCCTTAGTTGTTCATTCCAACGAAGGTAAGGTCGTTGCTGGGGAGGCTTTTTGCATGTCGCATATTGACCTCAATCGATTGATCGAATCGCTTGAGCCTAATTTGCGTGTCGCGCTTGAGACGGCTGCATCCACAGCAGCCGGGCGCGGACACGGACAAGTTGATATTGCTCATCTGCTTGCCGCCGTCATGGACGCGGCGTCGTTTCAACCTGTGTTGGAGCAATTGGGCTTGCCCATTGCAGCGCTTCGCCGCGAAGTGAGCGATGCGCTCGATGACACCGTGGTGTCCGGGTCCGGTCAGCTCGCTTTATCCCAGAATATTCTGACTTTGGGTCGTGAAGCCTGGATTTGTGCTTCGCTCCAGTCTGGAAGACGTGCGATTACGCTTGCCGATATATTTGCGGCCATGGACGATGAGCCGTCGCTTCGGGCCTTGACCCGTGGTCGTTTCCCGTCGCTGAGGATGCTGGACCGAACGGCACTCGAAACGCTTTTGCAGACAGACGTTGTCGCCGAGACGCCAAAGTCTTCGCTGTCTCCTGCCTCCGCCCGGGAAGACGAGTTCCTGCGGCTTTACACTCATGACCTTACCGAGGATGCGCGTGCGGGCCGGCTTGATCCGGTCGTCGGCCGTGATGGCGAACTTCGCCAGATGATCGACATCTTGTTGCGCCGGCGACAGAATAACCCGATCCTGGTCGGTGAAGCGGGTGTTGGCAAGACAGCGGTGGCCGAAGCGCTGGCGCTGGAGATTGCCGCTGGACGCGTGCCGGAAAAATTGCAATCCGTACGGCTGCTGATGCTCGATCTGACTCTGTTGCAGGCAGGCGCTGGCGTGAAGGGTGAGTTCGAACGGCGATTGACCGGCGTTATCGAAGCGGTGAAACGTTCGCCGGAGCCTATCATCCTGTTTATCGATGAAGCGCATGGTCTGATCGGTGCCGGTGGGGCAAGCGGGCAGGGCGATGCCGCCAATATTTTCAAGCCCGCGCTAGCACGGGGCGAAGTGCGGACCATCGCTGCCACGACCTGGAGCGAGTACAAGAAGTATTTCGAAAAAGATGCCGCACTGACCAGACGCTTCCAGCCTGTGCATGTGCGTGAGCCGGACGAGGAAACCGCGATCCGAATGTTACGCGGAATAGCTGAGACCTTCATGGCCCATCATGGGGTGAAGATCCGTGACGAGGCTATCGTTGCTGCCGTGCAACTTTCTGCGCGCTTCCTGCCCGCTCGCCAATTGCCTGATAAGGCGGTCAGCCTGATCGATACCGCCGCAGCCACGGTTTCGCTGGCGCGCCAGACGGTGCCGGAACAGTTGCTGCTTCTTAAAAGCGAGCTTGCGCATCTCACGGTAGAGACCGACTGGCTTGCCCGTGAGCCGGAAAATACGGATGTGCAGGAGCGCCGCCAGGCCGTGACCACTGAAATGGAGCGTCTGGCTAAGGAAATCGATAGCCTCCAAGCTCGCTATGATGCTGAAATTGCAACGCTGGCAGCGAGGGATGAAGCGTCAACTGTAGTCAGTGGTACGACGGCTTCCAAGGATACGCCTGATGTGAACGTCACCCCATTGATCACTCCTCTGCGGACACGGGGGCTTACCCGCCGCGCGGCGTCCTTGGCGCCGACTTCCGCTGGGGAGGAAAAGCTTGTGCCACATGAGGTCGATCGCAATGTTGTTGCCGCCGTCCTGGCGCGGTGGACCGGCATTCCTCTGGGCAAACTGCTGGCCGACCAGATTGAAAGCGCAAAAAGCCTCGATATGAGGTTGAAGGAAAAGGTGATCGGCCAGGATGCCGCGCTGGAAAGGATTGGCGATGCCATGCGCGCCGCACGCGCCGGGCTTTCCGATCCGCGACGTCCGCCTGCCGTGTTCATGCTGGTCGGCATGTCGGGAACCGGTAAAACTGAAACCGCGCTGACCCTGGCCGACCTGATGTATGGTGGTAGCCAGCATCTGACGACGATCAACATGTCGGAGTTCAAGGAAGAGCATAAAGTATCCATGCTGCTTGGCGCCCCTCCGGGCTATGTCGGCTATGGCGAAGGCGGAGTGCTGACCGAAGCCGTGCGGCGTCGGCCCTATGGCGTGCTGTTGCTGGACGAAATCGACAAGGCGCATCCCGGCGTTCAGGATATTTTCTATCAGGTCTTCGACAAGGGAATGTTGCGCGATGGCGAAGGCCGCGATGTTGACTTCCGCAATACCACGATTTTCATGACGGCCAATACCGGCTCGGAATTGCTGGCCTCCTTGGCCCTTGATCCAGACACCATGCCCGAAGGTGAGGCGTTGGAAGCATTGTTGATGCCGGAACTGCAAAAGCAGTTCAAGCCGGCCTTCCTTGGGCGCACGCTGCTGTTGCCGTTCATGCCGCTGGGCAAGGATGCCCTGTCGCGGATCGTCGATATTCAGATCGACCGCATTCGGGAACGGATTTCTTCGGCCTATGGCACAGATCTTGTTCTGTCCGAAGAGGCCCGCAATGCGCTGGTCGGACGCGCCGTTGCAAGTGAGATCGGAGCTCGTGCCATCGAAATCATGATTGGCCGGGATCTGTTGCCGCCGCTTTCCAGCTTTTTCCTTGAGCTGGTCGCATCCGGCGGAAAGGTTGCCGAAGCGCAGGTAACCCATGATGAAAAAGGGTTCGGCGTTCGCGCCGGGGCCGCTGGGGGAAACGAGGAATTCGTCGATGCCTCTGGTCTATCGATGGATAAGGATGCCGCGTCGGAAGGGGTATCCAGACGCATGCGGCAGTGAGTGAAAGGTGAACCATACCTCGCCGTGAACGAGGTGATTTCAATTTATATAGGAGAATTTATATGCCGATTTATCTGAAGGTCGATGGTATCCAGGGTGATGCGACCCACGAAGAGCACCGCAACTGGATGGACATCGAGGCTATTCACTGGAACGTTAGCCGCGCCATGAACACCACGGCTGGCTCGACTGCCAACCGTGAAGCCTCTGAACCCGCAATTTCCGAAGTTATCCTGACCAAGGTCAGCGATTCCTCTTCCACGAAATTGTTCCAGGAAGCCTGCGCTGGCCGCACTGGCAAGCAAGCGGTGATCCACATGGTCACTACCGGCAATCCCGGCAATACCTATATCGAATACACGCTCACCAACACGCTGATCGCCAATTATTCCGTCGATTCCAGTGGTGATCGTCCGGTCGAAACCATTAAGCTGAACTTCACCAAGATCGAAGTGAAGTATACGCCTTACGACGACCAGAACAACCCGAAGTCGCCGATGATCGCATCTTACGATCTTTCGACTACAAAGGCTGCGTAATCCGCCTTTCTCCTGCAGCGGCACCGCCTTCGGGCGGTGCCGTATTTGTCGTGATGCCGATATTTCGGATGCGCCGTTTGAGCGAATGTTCCCTGATAGCGTCTTCAAGGTGAGGGTGCGTGAGCAACTTCGGCCTTCGGTGTCAAGCAAGTCTATCGTGATCCAAGGAGAAGGCTATGCCTGATTTCGATGTATCTTCATCAGGTTTGAAGATGAAGCCGTTTAACAGCAATGATGTTTCCCAGCCCATGAGCCGTATGGGACGAGGTCCGTCACTGGATTATATTACCTATGCACCCGGCCCGCGCGAGGTTGCCTCTCGCAACGCCGTTGGAGGCGCTGCTGCATCTGCGCTGCGCATGGGATCGGAGGCTCTAAACAGCTATGCCTTGACCCATTGGGCAAAGAAGTGGCTGGAAAACAACGAAACCAAAATCCTCGCAAAACTTTTGGAAACCGGCGATGGCGCCTTTGTCGTTCAAGTGAACTACATGGAATCGGACGCCAATGAGACCCGAACCTATCTTAGCCGCGATATTTATCTGCTTGGTACCGTGCCAAAGGTTTCTGACGCGGGGCGGATACTGACGCCAGAGCTGATGTATGGCCCAAAGATCGATGCGCAACGTCCCAATAATTCGATCAAGTTCCGCTATGCCTACCTGGTGGGCGAGCGCCTCTGACATTTTGAGGTCTCGCATCTCGTTTGCACCGAATGCTTTCAAGGCGAGGATGCGTCAGCATTTTCGCGCCGTGGTGTTAGACTGTGGGGCTGCTGTGAGAAATGCGAAGAACAGATATTCGTCTGTTGTCCGCAGCCATGTCATCGGCGTGATGATTCATTACGAAATCGAGCACGCATCGCGGTGAACTGTCGTTTGACCCAGCCGGATGGCAGTTGCGATTCCTCTCCAAACCTCGCGAGGCTCGACAGCGTGTTGATGCTCTGGTAATCACGGCCATGGCAATTAACCAAAATATAATGTCGAGGGACGAGGAACAGATTTTTTCAAAAGATCTGAGACCTGGTGTTCTCGTTGCCATTATCGCCCTTGCGGTTGCCTATCTCGGGTTTTTCTTTGCGTCACCTTTGCCCGCGTCGCTTGGCGCGCACGGGTCTGCACTTTTACATGCGCCCCAGCAGACACAGCATCTGGCGGCACGGGAAAATGGCAGCCGGGCTGTTGCACTTGCGTCCCGGCCCGATCCACGAGTTCCAGTGCCGCCGCCTGTGGCTGTACTGAGCTTGGGGGCTGAGCATTTCCTGCTTGTCGGGCGGTCTTCTGTCCAGCGTGTCGAGCGTTATTCGCCGTTGGTTTCCGGGCGGATTTCGCGGGCTAACCTGGCCAGGGCGCCGCCATCCTTGTCTGCCTAATCCCGTTTTTCGATCAACGCGCGACCGCGCGCCGACCGTCTGCCGTGCAATCCCTGTGATCAGGACTATGCCGTAGACATCAGGTGTTTCATAAAAGCCTAAAGCCTTTTTTCGGCGTTTGGCATGTGAATACGCCTCGGCAAGCAGCGGCGCAGGCATGGATACTGTTCTATGAAAACCTCTCCCTGGCTTGTGGCCACCTATGTGGTCATCATCGCCTTTGGCATTCTAACGGCACTGCCGAATATTCTCTCGACAAACACTCTCAATAGCTTTCCCTCCTGGTTCCCGAAGGACAAGGTCGCACTTGGCCTTGACCTGCGCGGCGGCTCTCATCTGGTGCTTGAGGTTGATAGCGCCGATCTGGTGCAGGAAAGACTGCAAAGCCTGATTCAGGATTCGCGTCGGGCGCTGCGCGATGATGGTGTCGATGCGGCGACAGTGCGCAAGAGCGGCTCCTCGCTGGTCGTGACCCTTCAATCGGCGGAGCAAAGAGCCGCAGCATTGACCGCCTTGGGTAAGCTTGCCCATCCGGTCGGCCTGACGGGCGCGCCTGATCTGGCGTTTACGGGTGAGGGCGCCACCATATCCATTACACTTGCCGAGGCCGGAATTACCGACCGGGCCAATGCCGGGGTTGAACAGAGCCTGGAAATCATTCGCCAGCGTATCGACCAGGTTGGCGTTGCCGAACCGACGATCCAGCGCATCGGTGGCGATCGTATTCTTGTGCAGCTTCCGGGTACGCAGGACCCGGCGCGCATTCGTGAACTTCTTGGCTCCACCGCCAAGATGAGCTTTCACATGCTGTCGGAAAGCGCCACGGATGGTACAGCTGTACCACGCGGCGTCACGATGCTGAAGGACGATGAGGGCCGCACCTATCCGGTTGATGACCGGGTGGAACTGGCAGGCGACCGCCTGACCGATGCCCGCGTCGGCTTCGATCCGAACACCAATGAGCCGCTGGTCAGTTTCCGCTTCGATACGGCAGGTGCGGCGCGTTTTGCCGAAATCACCCGTACCAATGTCGGCAAGCCTTTTGCCATTGTGCTGGATGACAAGGTTCTGTCGGCCCCTGTCATCCGTGAGCCGATTACCGGTGGTTCCGGCCAGATTTCCGGGAATTTCACGGTTGAAAGCGCAACGGACCTTGCGGCCTTGCTGCGCGCCGGGGCGCTGCCCGTCAAGTTGACGGTCATTGAAGAGCGGACGGTTGGCGCTGACCTTGGCGCGGACGCGATCAAGATGGGCGTCTATACCGGGCTGATCGGCTTTGCCCTAGTCGTCGGCTTCATGATCGTGCTCTACGGTGGCTGGGGAATTATCGCCAATCTGGCACTCGGTCTCAACGTTATCCTGACCTTCGCCTGCTTGTCGCTGATTGGCGCGACGCTGACCCTGCCGGGTATCGCCGGCATCGTGCTCGGCATTGGCCTTGCGGTTGACGCCAACGTCCTGATTAACGAGCGGATTCGAGAAGAAACCCGCAAGGGTCGTGGTGCCATGGCGGCGCTGGATGCCGGTTTCCGCCGGGCCTATTCTACCATTATCGATAGTAATGTAACGGCACTGATTGCCACTCTGCTGCTGTTCTGGTTCGGCTCTGGCCCGGTTCGCGGTTTTGCGATCACCATGGGTCTGGGCATTGCCATATCGATGTTTACAGCGGTTTCGGTGGTGCGTGTCGTCATGCTTGCCATTGTCCGGCGGTACAAGCTGAAGCGTCTCGATATCAAGCCGCTGCTGCCTGTCCAGCTCATCCCTGACGGAACACGCATTCGCTTCATGAAGGCGCGTTTCCTTGGTATCGGTATTTCTGCCTTTCTGTCGATTGCCTCTCTCATCCTGTTCTTCACGCCGGGCTTGAATTACGGCGTCGATTTTCGTGGTGGTATCCAGCTTGAAGTGGTGACCCAGGACCGCGCCGATCTCGCGGCCTTCCGCTCGGGGCTGGACGGGCTTGGGCTGGGCGATGTCACGCTTCAGGAATTCGGCGATGCTCGTCATCTGCTGGTACGCGTCGAGCGGCAACCGGGCGGGGAAGAGGCGCAGACTGCGGCGGTGGAGCGGCTGAGAACCGAGGTAAAGGTTATCGATGCAACGGCGTCGGTAGAGCGCACAGAAGTTGTCGGCCCGAAAGTCTCGGGGGAATTGGCGACGGCGGGTATCCTTTCGGTCGTCCTCGCCAGCCTGGCGATGCTCGCCTATATTTGGGCGCGGTTCGAATGGCCTTTCGCGGTTGGCGCTATCGCGACACTCGTTCTCGACGTCACCAAGACGATTGGCTTCTTCGCGCTCACCGGGCTTGATTTCAACCTGACGGCCATCGCGGCGCTGCTGACCCTGGTCGGTTATTCCGTCAACGACAAGGTTGTCGTCTATGACCGGATGCGCGAAAATATGCGGCTTTACAAGACGATGCCGCTGCGCGAACTGATCGATCTGTCGATCAATGAAACGCTGGCCCGCAGCCTTTACACATCGGCCACCGCCTTTCTGTCTCTGCTGCCCATGGCCATCTGGGGCGGTAGCGCGGTTGAGAGCTTTGCCGTGCCAATGATTTTCGGCATTGCCATTGCGGCCTCATCGTCTGTGTTTATTGCCGCACCGATCCTGCTGTTTCTTGGGGATTGGCGTCGCAAGCGGGCAGCAGTTCCGGAAAAGCCAGCCGGTTCCGTCGAGGCTTGATCAACAGGTCCCGGCTGCCATCCTCGGAAGGCAGCCGGGTTTTCCAGCTTATGCTGCGTCTTCGGCAGTTGCTGTCGCATCGTGACGCGCTTCCTCAAGCCGCGCATACAGTTGATCGGCAATGTCGCGGGCATGATGCGCAACCTGGGGCAGACCCATTAATTCCCCAAAGGTACCACGGGCAAGCGGTCCGGCGACCAGCAGGCCCGGCATTACCACGCCATGCTGGTCGAGAAGGCGCGATTGCCGGTCGCAATGCAGCCCAAGACCGGTGGGGTCGAGGCCGATCAAGCCCTTAAGCGCAAGGTTGCGGAGATAAGGCTGGTTATCGATGATGGCACCATGCGCCGGACCGGTGGCAATGACTACGGCATCGACAACACGCGACACCTTTTCGGTACTGCGCGCTAGACGTAGAGAGACACGAATTTTCGAGCCATCATAGGATACCGTTTGTACCGACGCTGCCAGTATCTCCATCTGGCCCCTGCTGATCGCCTGGTTGATGGACCCCTCGATTTGCGGGGCGATGCGGAACCGATGCACATCCCAAAACGGGCGTAGGTGGCGCACCAGGCGCCGCCTTTCATCGAGCGGCAATCCACCCCAGATCTCCTGCGCTTGGGCGCGGACCGCATCCAGCACGGCATGCCAGCTGATGCCTTCCGCTGAGGCATGGTTGATCTGTTCACGGATGCGGCGGGTCAGCTGCCGGATCGACCGACTGGGCGGGTCGATAAAGTCCCCATAGGGCTCCTGTACCGTCCCGGCATGGCCTCTGGAACGCAGGCCGCGCCTTGAAATGCTGGTGATCGGCCCTTGATGATTTCGCGCCAGCAAGGACGCAGCGATATCGGCACCCGTCAGGCCGTTGCCTACAATCAATACATTGTCTTCCTGGCGAATGGCGTTGAGCGCATCCGACACGGTCGCATCGGGGATGAAGCGTGGGTGTCCTTCCAGAACGGCGGCAAGCGCCTTTGGTGGCCTGGGGGAGGGATGACTGGTGGCAATCACCACATCATCTGCCTCCAGTGTTGTTCCATCCGCTTGTGTCAAGCGCCAGCCTCGGGTGGACGGGTCCAGCGCAACGACATCGGATTTGACATGCTCTATCCGGCCATTGGCCAGATAAGGCACCAGCTTCGAGGCGATATAAGCACCGAAATCGCGACGGCGCGGAAATAGCCTGCCATCGTCCAAAGCCGCTTGCCTGTCGTCCTCATCCAGACGGTGCTTGCCGACCCAATCGAGAAAGTCGAGAGGCTCGTCCGGGTCGAGGCTCATCCGGTCTGCGGGGACATTGATGCGATGAGCCGGATCGGCCGTGTCGTAGGCAAGTCCGCCGCCAAGTCTGGCACGCGGTTCGTAAATGACGATGCGAACACGGCCGGGCTGTATCTTGCGGGCCAGATTCCAGGCGACGGCCGCACCTGTAAAACCGCCTCCAATGATGGCGATTATTGGCGACTTTTTGGCCTGAGGCAGGTTGGCGGCAGGCATGGAAGTTTCTCCACGAGATTTCATCGGCATCAGGCTACTTCATCGCGCAGAAAACCGGAAACGGTGCGATGCTTTTATCAACTCCAGGCATGCAGTGGTGGTTTCTCGCCATTCAGGTAATATTTGCCGAGAATGGAATATTTCCAGCGCACCGGGTCATGCAGCGTATGGGTTCGGGCATTGCGCCAATGACGGTCCAGATTGTGCTCGGCCAAAGTCGATCTCGTGCCTGCGAGTTCGAACAATTTATTGGTCGCCTCAATAGCAATCTCGGTTGAAAGAATTTTCGCCTCGGCGGTGATGATTTGCGCTTGGGCGACGGTGTCGGCATTGGGATTGGTAACAGCGACGTCGATGGCTCTGCCGGCTTTTTCAAGCAATGCCTGGGCCGCATGCAGGCGCAGCGACAGGCTGCCAACAGCCTGGATCGTATACGGGTCGTCGCTGGCGCGATCCAGTCCGGAATCCACCCAGGGGCGGGATTTTGTGCGGACGAAATCGATAGTTTCGACAATTGCCGCCTGGGCGATGCCGGTATCGACGGCAACCTGAATGATCTGGAAAATTGCGCCGTCGGCAGTCGGCACCTCATAGCCCTTGTAGCCTGGAACCAGCCAGGCCTTGTCCACCTTGACATTCTCCAGAATGACCGTGCCTGATAGCGTGGTGCGCTGGCCGAAACTGGACCAGTCGTCGATAACCGTCAGGCCCGGTGCATCGCGGTCGGCGATGGCGTACCAGGCGCGGCCCTCCTCATCGAGCGCGACGATTGGCACCTTATGGGCAAGCAATGCGCCGGAGGAGTAGAATTTCTTGCCGTTAACGATGACATGATCACCGTGATCGGTAAATTTCGTTTCGAAATCGGCGGCCCGTTTCGAGCCGAATTCCGAAAAGGCATTGCCCAGCCGCAAGCCTTTCAGCACTTCCCCGAAGATCAATTGCTGTTGGGCTTTGTCGGACACGGTGCGAATTGCCGCCACGACGCCCAGATGGTTCTGCGCCACCTGTCCGATGGAGGAATCGGCCTGCGAAATGATTTCGACGACCTTCGCCAGCGTGGCATAAGAAAGCTCGGGGCCACCAAATTCCTTTGGGACATTGATCGACCAGAGGCCGCTTTGGGAAAAAGCGTCGAGTTCCGCAACCGGCCAAATTCTGTCCCGGTCCCGGATCGCCGCATCCTTGGCAAAATCTGCTGCGAGGCGATGGGCGATCTCGATGGCTTCCGCATCGCTTCTGATCACATGCGCGGGCTCAATGGGGCGCGGAATGGCGGGTATTCCTGATGTTTCCGGCTTGGCAATGATATTCATGAAAATCTCCCTGGGTTAACGGGCAAGTGCGTGTGGTGATCGGTTATTCGGCAGCTTGCAGTGCGCCGTCTTCCCGCGCTTCCAGTTCGCGCACCAACGGAATGACCTTTTTGCCAAAAAACTCCACCTCTTCCTGGAAATGCAGGAAGCCCATCAGAATCAGGTCCGCACCGGCGCGTTTATGCTCGATGATGCGTTCTGCGACCTGTTGCGGCGTGCCGATCAGGTTGGATTTGAAGCCATCGTTATATTGGACCAGATCCTGGAAGGTGGATTTTGCCCAATTGCCTTCGCGCTCCGGCGAGGCATTGCCGGCATTCTGAACTTCATGCTTGAAGCCATTGACGGCATCTGGAATGGCCTTGTCGATGATTTCCTTCAGGGTGTCCTGAGCTTCCTGCTCGGTGTCGCGGACAATGCCGAAGGCATTCATGCCAATCCTGGTGCGCCAGGTTTTGCCGAATAGTTTTTCCTTGGCGCGGATGTCATCGACCTGGGATTGCAGGCCTTCCGGCGTGTTGCCGTTGGTGAAATACCAATCCGACACGCGGGCCGCCATGTCTCGCGCAGCGCGTGAGGAGCCGCCCTGGAAGACCTGTGGAACGCCGCCTTCCGGCTTCGGTTTCATGGAATAGTCGTTGAAGCGATAGAAATCGCCGCGCAGATTATAGCTGTCCTCGGTCCAGATGCCGCGAATGGCCCGGATGAATTCTTCTGAGCGACGGTACCGTTCGTCATGGTCCAGCCATGGTTCGCCAATCGACGTAAATTCACCCCGGAACCAGCCGGAGACAATGTTCACATCGACGCGCCCGTTGGTGAGGTGGCTGATTGTGGCGATCTGCTTGGCAAGCAGGGCCGGGTGCCAGGGGCCGGGAAGCACGGCGGCGATGACCCGCAGCTTTTCCGTCGCCGCCAGTAGGGCGTGGCTGAAAGACACGGATTCGTGCTGGTTATCGGCGCCATAACCGGCGGTGAAGCGGATCTGGCTAAGGGCGTAATCGAAGCCGCTCTGCTCGGCAATCTGCGCCAGCTTGCGGTTATACTCTATCCCCCAATGGGTCCGTTGTTCGATGGAACTGATGACCAATCCGCCGGAGACATTGGGAACCCAATAGGCGAATTTCAGCGGCTCTCTTTTCTGGTGTGGCATATCCGTCTCCTCCATTGGGTTTCAAAAGTGACCTGCAACATTGCATGCGATCTCGCTGGCCGCATCGCGCAGTATTTATAAACGATAGAAATAGTAGATAATAAATCAAAGGTCATATACGCTGTCCGGTAGAGGCCAGTTGGAATAATTTGCTCAAAAAGTCCGGCGGATGAGACGGGTCTTGCTGCTTCGGAGCCTTACAATGCAGCCGTGTAGCTCCCGGTTTTTCTCTCTTGCATTTGTTGGGAATCTTGAATAGATAAATTCAACTATTCAAGGAATATTGAAATATGGATCAAAAACAGGCTCTCTCCGCCTTCGCCGCTCTTTCCCAGGAAACCCGGCTGCTGATCGTCCGTATGCTTGTTGTGGCTGGGCCAGATGGCATGGCGGCCGGTGCGCTCGCCGAAAAGATCGACGTGTCTCCCTCCAATATCTCCTTCCATCTCAAGGAGCTTGAACATTCCGGATTGATTGGCGCGCAACGGCAGTCACGGTCGATTATTTATACCGCCAATTATGCCGCCCTGGGCGGACTTGTCCGGTTTCTGATGGAGGATTGCTGTTCAGGACATCCTGACATCTGCGTGCCCGTTGCCGAGCTTGCCGTCTGCTGTGCTCCGGGATCGAAGCCACCGGTCGCCACGTCATTGGAGCGATAAACAGATGTCCACATTCGAACGTTATCTGACGGTCTGGGTTTTTCTCTGCATTCTTGCAGGGATAGCGCTTGGACATGCCATGCCCGGTGTGTTTCAGGTCATCGGTGCCGCCGAAATCGCCAAGGTTAATATCCCGGTTGCGGTGCTGATCTGGTTGATGATCATCCCGATGTTGATCAAGATCGATTTCGCAGCGCTTGGGCAGGTTGGCCGCCATTGGCGCGGCATCGGTGTTACGCTGTTCATCAATTGGGCGGTCAAACCCTTTTCTATGGCGCTGCTTGGCTGGCTGTTTATCGGCACCCTGTTTCGGCCCTTGCTTCCGGCTGTGCAGATCGATTCCTATATTGCCGGACTGATCATCCTGGCTGCGGCACCCTGCACCGCCATGGTCTTCGTCTGGTCGAACCTGACAAAGGGCGAGCCTCATTTTACCCTTTCGCAGGTCGCATTGAACGATGCGATCATGGTCGTGGCCTTTGCACCCATCGTCGGCCTGTTGCTTGGCCTGTCTGCCATCACCGTACCTTGGGATACCCTGGTGTTTTCGGTGGTGCTCTACATCATCCTTCCAGTGATCGCGGCGCAGATTTTGCGGCGCAGTCTGACCTCGTCCGGCTCTTCGGCCTTGCTCGACCGTTTGCTGAAGGTGCTGCAACCGATGTCGCTTGTAGCGTTGCTGGTCACGCTGGTATTGCTGTTCGGGTTCCAGGGTGAGCAGATCATTGCCCAGCCAACCATTATCGCCCTGCTGGCCGTGCCGATCCTGATCCAGGTCTATTTCAATTCGGGCCTCGCCTATCTGCTGAACCGCATGACGGGTGAGCAACATTGCATTGCCGGTCCTTCAGCCCTGATTGGCGCATCGAATTTCTTCGAACTGGCAGTTGCCGCTGCCATCAGCCTGTTCGGCTTCAATTCCGGTGCTGCCCTTGCCACGGTCGTCGGCGTTCTCATCGAAGTGCCAGTCATGCTGTCTGTCGTCTGGATCGTCAATCGCAGCAAGGGCTGGTACGAGCGCGGCACGGCGGTGCAGGCTGCCGGTCTTTCCCAAGCCAATAGTCATGAAACAAATACCCAGGAGAAGGTCCGGTCATGAACGCCACTATCTATCACAACCCCGACTGCGGCACGTCACGAAACACGCTGGCAATGATCCGCAATGCAGGCATCGAACCGCTGGTTATCGAATATCTGAGCAACCCACCAACGCGAGGCGAACTGGCCAGGATGATTGCCGATGCCGGTCTTTCGGTGCGTGAAGCGATCCGGGAAAAGGGTACGCCCTATGCCCAGCTCGGGCTGGACAATCCTGATCTCACCGACGAGCAATTGCTGGATGCGATGCTGGAACACCCGATCCTGATCAATCGTCCGTTCGTGATCACCCCGCTTGGGACGCGCCTGACCCGGCCCTCCGAACGGGTCCTGGAGATCCTGCCCAATACCCATCATGGAGCGTTCACCAAGGAAGACGGTGAAAAGGTTTTGGATGGCGAGGGTAAACGCCTTGTCTGATTTGCTAGCAGCTGTCGAACAGCATTTGAAGCAACCAGACATGGCAGCCTTGAGGCCTCCGGTCTCCACGCACAAGCCTCGAATCCTTATCCTGTATGGCTCTCTGCGGGTTGTGTCTTACAGCCGGTTATTGGCGCAGGAAGCGGGCCGGCTGCTTGAGCATTTCGGGTGCGAAGTGCGTATCTTCGATCCGACGGACTTACCCTTGCCCGATGCCGAGCCGGTCAGTCATCCGAAAGTCCAGGAATTGCGTGATCTGTCGGCATGGTCGGAAGGTCAGGTCTGGGTCAGCCCTGAACGCCATGGTGCGATGACCGGTATCATGAAATCCCAGATCGACTGGATTCCGCTTTCCATCGGTGCCGTGCGTCCGACCCAGGGGAAGACACTGGCTGTCATGCAGGTTTCGGGTGGATCGCAGTCCTTCAATGCGGTCAACCAGATGCGCATTCTTGGCCGCTGGATGCGGATGATTACCATTCCCAACCAATCCTCCGTTGCCAAGGCATTCCAGGAGTTTGGCGCTGACGGGCGCATGCAACCCTCCTCCTATTATGACCGGGTCGTTGATGTCTGCGAGGAACTGGTGAAGTTTACGCTCCTGACACGAGATGCATCTGGCTATCTGACCGACCGCTACAGCGAGCGGAAGGAAGCGGCTGAAAAGCGCGAGACATTCACGGGCAACACAACATCATGAGCCTGAATAGGAGCAGTCCCAGCCGCTTGTTGCTCTCGACCGACCGGGGCGAGATCTTTGCGATCATCGCTTTGGGGCTGACGCAAATCATCGGTTACGGCACGCTCTATTATAGTTTCAGTATTCTCGCCCCCGCGATGGCGGCGGATCTTGGCTGGTCGAGCGAATGGATTTTTGCAACTCTTTCCGCTGCTCTGCTGGCAGGCGGACTGGTAGCACCTTGGGTAGGACGCATCATAGATGATCATGGTGCAGGTCGGGTCCTGACGGTGGGATCAATGATCGCTGCGCTGTCCCTGGCCGCTTGCGCGCTTGCGCCGGGCGAGATTACATTTGTAATGGCGCTGATCGTCATTGAGATGGCATCGACCCTGGTGCAATATACCGCGGCTTTTGCCTTTCTTGTCCAGTTTCGGCCTCAGAGTGCGCAACGCAATATCACCTATCTGACTTTGATCGCCGGTTTTGCCTCAACGATTTTCTGGCCATTGACCTCAGCCCTTCATGCCGATCTCAGCTGGCGGCAAGTCTATCTGGTTTACGCCCTTCTGCATCTTGCCGTTTGCTTGCCGCTTCATCGGTGGCTGGCACGGCGGGTGGGTGAGCGTTATACACCAGTTATCGCTCCCAGCGCGATGCAACATCGTATCGTGGAAGGCGGGCTGCCCGACAGGTTGCGACCTATCGCCTTTCTCCTGATGGTGACAGGTTTTGCGCTTGAAAGCTTCGTGAATGCGGCCTTGCTCGTGCATATGGTGCCGCTGTTGACGGCGCTTGGCCTTGGCTCCGCCGCTATCCTGGTCGGAACCCTGTTTGGCCCATCGCAAGTTCTCAGTCGCTTCACCAATATGATGTTTGGCCGCGATCTGTCTCAACTGACATTGGCACTGGTTTCGGCACTGCTGATGCCGGGGGCGGTTGCTGTGCTTTTGTTGACGGCGCCGTCGTTTTCAGGCGCATTGATTTTTGCGATCCTATTCGGCTTGGGCTCCGGCCTTGGCAGCATCGTCCAGGGAACCCTGCCACTAGCATTGTTCGGCAGCGCCGGCTATGGCAGGCGCCAGGGGCAAGTCACCGCCGTTCGGTTGGTCGTGTCTTCGACGGCCCCTTTCGCTTTCGCATGGATGATGGAAAACATGGGTACGGATCTCGCTCTTGCAATCAACACCGCCATTGGCGGTGTTGCGGTCCTTGCCTTCCTGGCAATTGCACATTTGGCCCAGCGTCAGCGCACAATGCCAACATAGTCTCTCGGGGCCTCAAAGCCGTCACACCAGCACAAAGCGATAACCAACCCCGGCTTCGGTGAGGATGATTGCCGGTTGGCTTTCGTCTTTTTCGATCTTGGCGCGGATCTGGCGAATAAAGACGCGCAGATATTGAAGGTCGTGGGCATGGGCCGGGCCCCATACCTCTTTCAGCAAGGCACCATGGGTCAAGACGCGACCCGCATGGGTGGCGAGCAGGCGCAGCAGGTCATATTCCTTCGGCGTCAGCTTGACCGGCTGATCCGCTCTTGTGACGAGGCGGCGGTCGATGTCGATGACGAGTTCACCACTGCGGATGATGGATGGGGCCGGTTCCGCTTGCGGTTTATGGCGAAGGGCGACGCGAATGCGGGCCGTCAATTCGCCGATTCCGAACGGTTTTTCGAGATAGTCGTCGGCACCGAGATCAAGGGCTGCGATTTTTTCGATCTCACGGTCGCGGGCAGACAGCACGATGATCGGGATCGGGTTCCAGTGGCGCAATTGGGCGATCACCTCTTTGCCATCCATATCAGGCAGGCCGAGATCGAGGATCAGCAGGTCCGGCACGGCGGTTGCCACCAGCGCCAATGCCTGCTTGCCCGTATCGGCTTCAATCACCTCGTAACCGGCCGCCGCAAGTGCAGGGCGCAGGAACCTTAGGATCTGCGGCTCATCATCGACGACGAGAATGCGTTGCCCTTTCATGCCTCAGTCCGGTCCTTTTCCATATTCTCCAACGGAAAACGCAGGGTGAACCGCGTGCCTATCCGTTTCACTGCCGGGCTTTCGACGGTGATCGTGCCGCCCATCGCCTCGACAAAGCCCTTGGCAATGGCAAGGCCAAGGCCGGTCCCCGGCTTGCGGCCATCCGCTCCCTTGCCGCGACGGTAGAACTTTTCAAAGATCCGGTCGATGTCTTTTTCCGAAATGCCCTTGCCCATGTCCGTTACCGAAAGCGATAGCACTGTATCATCGGCGCGGGCATAGACGGTGACCGGCTCGCCACCGCCATGTTTACAGGCATTGTCGATCAGGTTGAACAACACCTGACCCAGAAGCAGGCTATCCGCCCGCAGCAAGGGCAGGTCCTTGGCAATGCTGGCGCTGATCTCTGTGGCTGGTGCGACACGGCGAGCACGGGCGATGCTGTCCGAAATCACATCGTTCAAATCTACCCAATCGTGCTTGGCTTCCAATGCCCCGGCCTCAATCCGGGTCATGTCCAGGAGATTGCCGACAAAACGCGACAGCCTTTCACCCTCTTCCTCGATGGATTGCAGCAGGTCGCGGCGGCTTTCGACGGGCATGCGCTCGCCAAATTCCTTCAGGCTGGTGACAGCGCCGGTAATCGTGGCAAGCGGCGTGCGCAGATCGTGGGAGATGGAAGACAGGAGCGTTGACTGGAAACGTTCCCGCTCCAAGCGCGCCTGGTCCTCTACACTGCGGATCGTCAGGTTGGCCCGGTCGAGAGCAATCGTCACCTGGTCGAGAATGGCGGACAGCGCCCGCTCCTCCATCGGATCGAGTGGCTCCCCAGTCATTTCATGGCCACAGACCGCCAGTGTACCGGCAGGACTGCGCAAGGGCCGAAATTGCAGTTTTGAATTCGGTAGAGTGCCGGTGCCGGCACCCGCTGTCTCGCCTTTTTCGAGAGCAAAACGGGCCGCTGCCATTTCCGCCACCCCAAGCTCGGTATCCGGCGGCCAGCAGGAACGTAAAGCCAGTGTGCCATTCTGCGGCGAGAGCAAGGCGACAGGCCGCTTGATAATACCGTTCAACTGGCTGACGGCGGTCCAGACCACGCCATCGGCATCCACCGTGCCTGCAAGTTTTGAAGAGACGTCGTACAGGATCTGCGTCTGTGTGGCGCGACGGGCCGCAATCTGCCCCTGGGCGCGTATCCGTGCGGCAATGCCACCGGCGATCAGCGCGGCGGCGATGAACATGACGAAGGCAAAGACTTCATGCGGCGCGGCGATGGTCAGGGTGAAAACCGGTGAGATGAAAAAGAAATTATAGGCCAGCGCCGACAGAACGGAGGTCAGAACGGCGGCGACATAGCCCTCGCGCAGAGCTGAAACCAGCACGGCCAGCAGAAACAGCATCGACACATTGGGTAGCGCCACGAACTCAATGATGCCGCGTGCGCCGATGGCGGCCACCGTGGTGGTGAGCAGAGCGGTGATGATGTCCCTTGGCCGAACCGGCAAGGTCTTCCGGGAAAAGGCTTTCGTCCGCTGGACATGCTTTGCGGACTCTGGCGCTGCTTCTCCGGTGATCAGATGAATGCCCATGCCGGATCTGACGTCCAGCAAGGCATCCGGCAGGGAATGGCGGAAAAGCCTTTGCCAGCGGGAACGCTTCGGTGCGCCGATGACGATTTGGGTGACGTGTTCCTTCTTGGCGAGACGCAGGATTTCGTGAACGAAATCGCGGCCCTGGACGCGCCGGGTTTCTGCACCAAACCGCTCCGCCAGCCGAAACAGCTCTTCGATCCGGGTCTGGTCGCCGGGATTTTCATCCGCCTGGTCGGCCTGTTCCAGAGAGACGACCAACCAGCGGGCATTCATCCCCGACGCGAGATTGCTGGCGGTGCGCACCACTTTTTCCGAGAGCGCATCCGGGCCGATACAGACAAGCAGCCGCTCACCCGTGCGCCACGGTCCTTCAATGGCATTCTGTTTGAGGTAATCGACCATCTGGTCATCGACCCGGTCGGCAGTGCGTCGCAAGGCCAGTTCGCGCAGCGCGGTCAGATTGCCAAGACGAAAGAAGCTGTCGGTGGCGCGACGGGCATTGTCAGGCAGGTAGATCTTGCCCTCTCGTAGCCGGACGATCAGTTCTTCCGGTGGCAGGTCGATGAGCACGACCACATCGGCCTGTTTCAACACCCGGTCTGGCACGGTTTCCCGCACCTGGACGCCGGTGATTTGCGTGACGATGTCCGAGAGGCTTTCGAGATGCTGGATGTTCAAGGCGGTCCAGACGTCGATTCCGGCAGCCAGAAGTTCCTCGATGTCCTGGTGGCGTTTCGGATGGCGGCTTTCCGGGACATTGCTATGGGCAAGCTCATCGACAATGATGACCGCAGGACGGCGGGCAAGCGCCGCGTCGATGTCGAATTCCTCTAGGACACGGTCCTTGTAGGCAATCTGCTTGCGCGGCAGGGTTTCGAGCCCGTCCGTCAGCAATTCGGTTTCGCTGCGACCATGGGTTTCGACCAGGCCGATAACGATATCAATGCCCGCCGTCTTTTGACCGCGGGCACGTGATAACATGGCATAGGTTTTTCCAACTCCGGGCGCTGCTCCCAGAAAAATCGTCAGTTTTCCCCGTCCGTCCCGGTTGGCGAGCCCAAGCAGGGCGTCAGGATCGGGACGGCGGTTGGTGTCGCGCTGGGCGTCGGACATGAGTAGACCTTATTGAGTGGCTCCTGCCGCATCGAGCGCCATGTTCAGCCGCAATACATTGACCCTTGGCTCACCGATCACGCCCAAAAGCCGTGGTTGCACCTGGGCTTCCACCAGCGCTGCCACATCCTTTTCCGGCATGTTGCGGGCTTTGGCAACCAGCGCCACCTGTTGGCGAGCATTTTCAGGCGAGATATCCGGGTCAAGCCCGGAAGCGGATGACGTGACGGCATCGGCAGGCACCGGCCCGCTGCGACCGTTCGCTTGCCAGGCGGTGACAGCGGCGGCAATCTGGTCCTTCAGCTTTTGCGAGGTGGCGCCAAGATTGGTGCCGCCTGAGGCCAGCGGATTATAGGGCGAATTGCTGGTGGCCGATGGACGGGAGGCGAAATAGCGTGGCGACGTGAAGGTTTGGCCGATCAGAGCCGAGCCGACCACGGCATCGCCTTTCTTAACAATGCTGCCATTGGCCTGGGCGGGAAGCACCGCTTGCGCAACGCCTGTCATGGCGAGCGGATAGGCGAGGCCGCAAAGACCGGTAAACAGCACGGTCATGGTGATGGCGGGACGAAGATGGGACAGCATGATTACACCCAATGCAGCGTTGTAATGGCGAGATCGACAATCTTGATGCCGATAAAGGGAAGGACCAATCCGCCCAGCCCATAGACCAGAAGATTGCGGCGCAGCAGTGCTGCGGCCCCAACCGGGCGGTATGCAACTCCCTTGAGGGCAAGCGGGATCAGCGCAACGATAATAAGCGCGTTGAAGATCACTGCCGAGAGGATGGCCGATTGCGGCGAGGCGAGCTGCATGATGTTGAGCGCGGCAAGCCCCGGATAGGCGGTGACAAACAGAGCCGGAATGATGGCGAAATATTTGGCGACGTCATTGGCAATCGAAAACGTCGTCAGCGAACCGCGTGTCATCAACAGCTGTTTGCCGATTTCGACAATCTCGATCAGCTTGGTCGGGCTGGAATCCAGATCGACCATATTGGCGGCTTCACGGGCGGCCTGCGTGCCGGTTTGCATGGCGACACCGACATCGGCCTGGGCCAGCGCCGGGGCGTCATTGGTGCCATCGCCGCACATGGCGATCAACCGGCTGCCCTGCTGTGCCTTGCGTATATAGGCAAGCTTGTCTTCAGGCGTCGCCTGGGCCAGAAAATCATCCACACCGGCTTCAGAGGCAATTGCTGCGGCGGTGATCGGGTTGTCACCCGTGACCATCACCGTGCGGATGCCCATGGCGCGCAGGGCGGCGAAGCGTTCCTTGATGCCGGGCTTGACCACGTCCTTCAGGTGAATGACCCCCAGCAACCGGCTGCCATCGGCAACGGCCAGCGGCGTGCCGCCCGATTGGGCGATCCGGGTAACGGCGTCGGTAAAGGCGCGTGGTGCGGATGCCGCGTCGAGACCGGTAAAGGCCAGGACCGAATCCACCGCACCCTTGCGCAGACGCTTAGCCCCGATATCGACGCCGGAAAGCCGGGTTTCGGCAGTGAACGGGATGACCGCATCCGGTGCCGCATCGGGGGCGGATTGGCCGTATTCGCCGGTCGCCAAGGCGACGATGGAGCGGCCTTCAGGGGTTTCATCGGAAAGGCTAGCAAGAAGGGCAGCCTCGGCGATTTCAGTGGCGCTGACGCCAGGCACGGCGATGAAATCGCTGGCCATGCGGTTGCCGAAGGTGATGGTGCCGGTCTTGTCGAGCAGCAGCGTATCGACATCGCCCGCCGCTTCCACGGCGCGGCCTGAGGTGGCGATGACGTTGAAGCGCACCAACCGGTCCATGCCAGCAATGCCGATGGCCGATAGCAGGCCGCCGATCGTGGTCGGGATCAGCGTCACCAGAAGGGCGGCCATGACCGTAACCGTCAGCACCACGCCGGAATAGCTGGCAAGACCCCAGAGTGTGACGACGGCGATCACGAAGATCAATGTCAACCCGGAGAGCAGGATCGACAGAGCGATTTCATTCGGGGTTTTCTGGCGTTCGGCCCCTTCGATCAGCGCAATCATCCGGTCAACGAAGGACGAGCCGGGAGCTGTGGTGATCTTGATGCGGATCTCGTCCGAAAGAACCTGGGTTCCGCCTGTCACAGCAGAGCGGTCGCCGCCAGCCTCGCGGATGACTGGTGCGGATTCGCCGGTAATGGCGCTTTCGTTGACTGAGGCAACGCCTTCAATCACTTCGCCATCGCCGGGAATGAGTTCGCCAGCCGCGACCAGTACCACATCGCCAATCTTCAGCGTGGTGGCGGCAACCGTGGTTGTTTCCCGGCTGCTGGCGGCATTGCCTGACACTTTGCGGGCAGAAAGCTCGCTCTTGGTGCGGCGCAGGCTATCGGCCTGCGCCTTGCCCCTGCCTTCGGCAACGGCTTCAGCGAAGGTGGCAAACAACACGGTAAACCAGAGCCAGGCGGCAATCTGGCCGGAGAACACCGCTGAATTTCCGGTAATCAGGTCGCGGACGGCAAGGATCGTGACGACCATGGCGACAATTTCGGTGACAAACATCACCGGATTTCGGATCAGTTGCCGTGGGTCGAGCTTCACGAAGGCATCTTTGAACGCGCCCTTGAGGATCGACGGTTCAAACAGCCGTTGGGCGGGCCTGGTCTCTGTGGTGGATTGTGACTGTGTCATGATGACAGCCTCTTTCAATCAATAAAGGGTTCCGGCGAGCATGCCGACATGTTCTGCAATGGGACCAAGTGCCAATGCTGGGAAGTATTGCAGCCCGCCCAGTATGATGATGATGGCGACCAGCAGGCCGACGAAAAGCGGCGTATGGGTGGGGAATGTGCCGGCCGACGCTGTGCCTTTTGTCTTTGCGGCGAGAGAACCGGCAATGGCGAGGACGGGAACCGCATAGGCGAAGCGGCCAAGCGCCATGGAAATACCGAGCGTGGTATTATACCAGGCGGTATTGGCCGAAAGCCCTGCAAATGCCGAGCCGTTATTGCCAGCCGCCGACGTATAGGCATAGAGGATTTCTGACAGACCATGCGGTCCGGCATTGCCAAGCGAGGCCAGCGCATTGGGGAGTACGGCAGCAATCGCCGAAAATCCCAGGATGGCAAAGGGCAGGACCAGTACGGCCAGCATGGCAAATTTCATTTCCCGGGCTTCGATCTTCTTGCCCAGGAATTCCGGCGTGCGCCCGACCATCAGGCCAGCGACGAAGACAGTCAGCACACAAAAGACGATCAGCCCGTAAAGGCCGGAGCCGACGCCACCGGGAAGGATTTCGCCAAGCTGGATCAGGAACAGTGGCACCAGGCCGCCAAGCGGGGTGAGGGAGCCATGCATGGTATTGACGCCACCGTTGGAAATACCTGTGGTGATCGCCGTATAAGCCGCACTCATTGCCTGGCCAAAGCGGACTTCCTTGCCCTCCATATTGCCGAGTGAAGGATCGAGCCCAAGTGCCAGATGGATGGGGTTGCCTGCGGTTTCAGCGATGTAGACGGCGGCGATGCCTGATATCAGCAGCACGGCAACACTGGCAATCAGCGCCCAGCCTTGGCGCAGGTCGCCGACCATTTTGCCGAAGGCATAGATCAGCGCCATGGTGATCGACATCATCGCGAGAATATTGAGGTAATCGCTGATGGCCGAGGGGTTTTCAAACGGATGTGCCGCATTGGCATTGAAAAAACCGCCGCCATTGGTGCCAAGCTGCTTGATGGCTTCCTGGCTGGCAATCGGGCCAAGAGCGATGGTCTGCTGGGCGCCGTCCAGTGTCGTGGCCGTCACAGATGCATCGAGGGTTTGAGGAATGCCCATCCAGACGAAAACCAGGGCCAGCACAATCGACATTGGCAGCAGCAGATACAGCGTCGAGCGGGTCATATCGACCCAGAAATTGCCGAGTGTGTTGGCAGCCGAGCGGGCAAAGGCCCGGGTGACGGCCAGCGCGATGGCAATACCGGTGGCCGCCGACAGGAAGTTCTGGACCGCAAGGCCGGCCATCTGCGAGAAATGGCTGGCGGACTGTTCGCCGGAATAGGCCTGCCAATTGGTATTGGTGACGAAGCTGATTGCGGTATTGAAGGCCAGATCGGGTGTCATGCCAGCAAAACCCTGCGGATTGTAGGGCAAATAGGCCTGAAGCCGCAAAATGCCATAAAGCGCCAGAAAGCCAGCGGCATTGAAGGCGAGCATGGCAACCGTATAGGCTAGCCAGCCTTGTTCGCGGCGCGCATCAACGCCGGATATGCGCAGGAGCAGCCGCTCAAGAGGGCCTAGAATGGGAGAGAGAAACGTCCGCTGCCCCTCGAACACGCAGGCGATGTAAAGCCCAAGCGGTTTGATGGTGAGGAAGACGAGAGCGAGCAGCAAGCCGATTTGCAGCCAACCGTTGGAAGACATGATGTTCTCCGGAAAGAGGGATTGCGTCCCACGCCATCGTCGCTACGAGTATGAAGCGACGCGATGCGGGACGTCTGATGCTTGGCAGGAAAGAGAGCTGTCCGATGTCTGAAAAGACAAACGCGGCAAGAATGGCCGAAGCGGGTGTCGCTTCAGAAACGTTCGGGCCTGATCAGCGTGATCAGCAGGTACACGCAGATGAACAGGGCGGCGGCAAGACCGAGCAGAGGTTCGAACATGGTCGCCTCACAAACTGTTTAAGGCGCGGGCATAGACCGCGAGAGCCACGAAGCTCCCCAGTCCGATGGCGATGAATAGCAAGTCAGTCACATTGTGCTCCTGTCTATGGTCAGACATGCACAATCCACCCGAATGACATTAAATCTCCATAGGGAATGCGGTGGCGGGAGATAAGGATTTTATAAAGATGTTGTGCAAAGGAGAGCGTTTCCGGGAACAGGTTTGAATGACTCCGGCTCCATGCCGCTACCGGCTATGCCACAGAACCGCCGCTTCGCCAGCGAGTTGCCGCGCCTTTGCCAGTGTCTCGACATCGGAGGCAGGGGGCGTTTTCCCAAGGTATCGATCCGGTGCATGGAAAGCGATCTCGGCTTCCGTGCTGGCAATTCCGGCAGCACGGCGCGTGAGAGCGATCTGCGCCGCGTCGCCGCGTTCGGCGGCTTCACGGTAAGCGCGATTGGCCTCCAGCGCCCGGGCTGCCAGCTCTGACAGGGACGGCGCTTTTTCAGGCCAGACGAGGAAGGTGACAATGATTGCCGCGAGACTTCCGATGATATTGTCGAGCATTCGAGCCGATGCAATGCCAGCGCCTGGATGCAACATGTCCATGGTGAGAACGAACAGCATGGTCAGCACGGTGACGAACAGCGTATAGCTGACGGAGCGCAGGGCAATGGTTGCTGCGGCGAGGGGAATGATGATGGCGGTAAGCAGCCCTGATGCCGGTATGCTGGTCAGAAGCGCCAGCGCCAAGGCGCTGCCCACAACCGACCCGATGATACGCTCCAGCGCCCGGCTCCAGCTCATCCGCCGGTCCGGCTGCAAAACCACGACCACGGCCATGGCAGCCCAATAGGGATAGTTCAAGGCCAGCAGATGGGCGACGACGGTGACAACCGTCACCCCCACGGCGCTGCGAACCGCGCCACGCAGAAAATGCTGTCGCTGCCGGGCCTGTGCCATCTTGTCCAAAACGGCCTGTTCTGGTCCCGCCGTTTCAATAACGTCTGGTGCTGCTTGCCATTGGAGTGCTGTTGCAATGCTCCGCACCGCGCCCGCGACGGCGTCATGGCGGTCCGAAATGCTCTGCTCCAGCACTGAAAGCCGATTTTGCAGCTCCGTCATTGGCTCCGTATGCAGGGTGAGATTTTGGGCAGCCGCAATCAGGCTTGGCCGAATAACCTCGGCGCAAAGCTGGCCGATATCTGCCTGACGCTCGGATGAACGCAGATGGTCAAGCGCCAGAAGCGCGTGAAAAATATCGTCCGCCGCCAAAAGCGCGATATGGAGGGCGGTCTTGTCGCTCTGCTCCGAGGGACGAGCTGCGCGGGCAAGGTGAGACCGCGCGCGCTCCATCGCATTGCGCACAGCACGCCGATGCTGGCTGCTTTTGAAGGTCCAGGCTTGCATGGCTGCGGGCTGAGATATGGTGTCGAGCTCAAGCGTCATATCGGCCAGCCGGGCGTAAACGGCGGAAATGGCGCGCCGTGCTGGGCGCCAGGCATCTGTTGGCCACAGGACAGTCAGCACCAGCGCGGCCCAGGCGCTGCCAGCCAGAAACGAACAGGCGAGCAGTGCCGCTTGCGGTGCCGTGTGAGGATAACCCGCCGCCACAACGCCAACCACGCCAAGGAGTGTGGCGACAAGCGGCACGACAGGCCAGCGCAGCGGCAGCAATGCGGTCAAACCGACGAGAATTGAGCCGGCGGCAAGCCCTGCTATGGACCCGAAACCCGCAAGCCAGGATGCGAGGAAAGCCGTGAGGCTGCCCAGCAGCGCGAAGGTCGCCAGCATCCGCCGTTGGAACCGTTTTTCGCCGCCGGTATCGGCAAGGCAGGTCCAGAAAGCCGCAAAAATCGACCAGCCAAATTGGCTTTGCCCTGCCGCGACGATGAGGACGGGAACGCCGACGATAAAGGCCGAGCGCAGGCCATCGATGATGTCGAGATGTTCAGGCGTCAACCCGATTGCACGCAGTTCCAGCCAGCGCGCAATGCGGCGAACCCAATGTCCTGAAGGGCGGCGTGATTTGTCAGTATCTGATGTCATCGCCAAGCCAAGGACAGTTTTCACGATTTTTAGTCGCCCCGTTTAACATTTCTGATAGCATTTCCAAATGCATGCTGATGGAAAATTCTATCAAAGACAGGCGCCCGATACCTCAGGCGAGTTTGCATGACTCATGTGTCGAAGACTGATGTCTGCTGCACCGCGCAAATCCGGTCTGGCTGCCGTGTTCAGAGGTTTTGCTTGCGTTGTGAAGGTGAATCTCGTTTTGGTTGCGTTTCAGGTTTGTTGACCTTAGCTGTTTTCATCCCACCCTGCCTAAGGTCATCCAGGTTGCACGGGGCCTGATATAACTCTATCTCTTGGCTTTCGCTGCCATCCGGCAGCCGATTAAACAGCCCTGTTGGGCATCCTTAATGTCTCGAAAGCAATGCCATGCCGTCAAGCCAGCCCCGCCACGAACCGACATTCGATCATGGCGAAAGACACCCGCTGTCCATTCTGAAGCGGGTCTATGGCTATCCGGCCTTTCGCGGCAAGCAGGCCGAGGTGGTTCAGCAGGTTGTGGCTGGCGGTGATGCGGTCGTGCTGTTTCCGACCGGTGCTGGCAAATCCCTGTGCTTCCAGATCCCGGCTCTGTGCCGCGATGGAGTCGGCGTTGTCGTTTCGCCGCTGATTGCGTTGATGCGCGACCAGGTGGAGGCGTTGAAGCAGGTGGGTGTGCGGGCGGCGGCGTTGAATTCGTCTTTGTCGCGGGAGGAGTTTGTCGAGGTGCGGCGCGCCATTGCAGATGGCACGCTCGATCTACTGTATGTCACGCCGGAGCGGATCGTCACGCCTGCCTTCAAGGATGTGATAGGCTCTGCGAAAATTGCGTTGTTTGCCATAGACGAGGCCCATTGTGTCTCTCAATGGGGCCATGATTTCCGCCCGGAATATCGTGAACTGGGCAAGTTTGCCGAGGCCTATCCCGGCGTGCCGCGCATGGCGCTGACGGCGACTGCCGATCCCCATACGCGCGATGACATTATCGACAAGCTCGGCCTGCAATCGGCCAAGGTGTTTACCACCTCCTTCGACCGTCCGAATATCGCCTATGAAATCGTCGAGCGCGACCAGCCGCGCCAGCAGCTGCTGCGGTTTCTTGCCCGCCATGAAGGCGAGAGCGGCATTGTCTATTGCCTGTCGCGTGCTAAGGTGGAGGAAACGGCGGAATGGCTCAACACGCAAGGGGTGAGGTCACTCGCCTATCATGCGGGCATGGACCGGGTGTTGCGTGATGCCAATCAGGATGCGTTCCTGAAGGAGGAAAACCTTTGCCTTGTCGCAACCGTTGCCTTCGGCATGGGCATCGACAAGCCGAATGTGCGCTATGTGGCGCATCTTGATCTGCCTGGTTCCGTCGAGGCCTATTACCAGGAAACCGGGCGGGCCGGGCGTGATGGGCTGCCGTCGGATGTGTGGATGGCCTATGGCATGGCCGATGTCATCCAGCGCGGACGGATGATCGATGGCGGCACCTCGGCTGAGGAGGTCAAGCGGGTCGAGCGGGCCAAGCTGAATGCGCTGCTGGCAATCTGCGAAACCCCCGGCTGTCGCCGCCAGGCAATTCTGGCGCATTTCGGCGAAGTGCATCCCGGTTCCTGTGGCAATTGCGACACCTGCCTGAAGCCGGTGGAAACCTGGGACGGAACCGATGCGGCCATCAAGGCGCTGGCGGCAATCTACCGGACGGGGGAGCGTTTCGGCACCGGCCATCTTATCGATGTGCTGCTGGGGAATGAAAATGACAAGACGGTCCGTTTCGGTCACGTTGATATGCCGGTTTTCGGTGCGGGCAAGGATCTGCCATTGAAAACCTGGCAATCGGTGTTCCGGCAATTGCTGGCCGCCGGTCTGATCCGGGTTGATCATGACGCTTTCGGCGCATTGAAACTGGAACCGGATGCCCGCGCCGTCTTCAAGCGGGAGCGTGAAGTGCGGTTCCGCAAGGACCGCCCGACCAAGGGCAAGGCAGCACGCACTGCCTCGCCCGCCGCCGCAAAGGCGAAATCGGCGCTGGAGGGGGCCGATATGGAATTGTTTGAGGCGCTCAGGGCGGCGCGAATGGCGATTGCCAAGGAAATTGCCCTGCCGCCTTATATGATTTTCCCGGATACGACGCTGATTGCCTTTGCAACGGAAAGGCCTGATAGCCGGGAGGCGCTGCTGGGTATTTCTGGCGTCGGCCAATCAAAGCTGGAACGCTATGGCGATGCTTTCCTGGAGGTTATCCAGGCGCATGAGCGATGATGAGAGGCACGGATCATGAATGAACAGGAAGACCTCGCCTCTGTTCTCCCCATCGAGGAGACGATTGACTGCGATTGCGCCATTGTCGGTGCAGGGCCTGCCGGGCTGATGCTCGGCCTGTTGCTCGCCCGCGCCGGGGTGAATGTCACGGTAGTTGAAAAGCACGGCGATTTCCTGCGCGATTTTCGCGGCGACACACTTCACCCCTCCACACTGGAAGTGATGCATGAACTTGGCCTGCTGGAAGATTTGTTGAAGCTGCCGCATGTGCAGGCACCGACTTTGCATGCGGAAATCGGCGGACGCGATGTGACGATGGCTGATTTCTCCCGGTTGCCGACCCGCTGCCGCTTCATTGCCTTCATGCCGCAATGGGATTTTCTCGATTTCCTAGCCCGGGAAGCTGGGAAATACGCCAATTTTCGGCTGTTGATGAATGCCAGGGTAGAGACATTGCTGGAGGGGCCCACTGGGGTGATGGGTTTGACGGCTTCCACCCCGCAAGGGTCGGTGATGCTGCGATCCCGGCTGGTGGTCGGTGCCGATGGCCGTCATTCCGTCACCCGCGCCAAGGCGGGGCTGGAGGTCGAAAGTTTTGGCAGTCCAAGCGATGTGCTGTGGTTCAAGCTGTCGCATCAGCCGCAAGACCCGCCCTATACAATGGGCCATGGCGGCCCAAGACAGGGTTTCGTGATGATTGATCGAGGCGACTATTGGCAATGCGGCTATATCGTCCGCAAAGGCAGTTTCGATACGGTCAAAGCCAAGGGGATCGACGCCTTCCGTCAAGCCGTGGCTTTGGTTTCGCCGCTACCGCCGGAGCGGGTGGAGGAAGTCACCTCCTTTGACGATCTCTATCTTCTCAGCATCCGTATCGACCGCCTGAAACGCTGGTGGAAGCCGGGGCTGATCTGCATTGGCGATGCGGCCCATGCCATGTCGCCGATTGGTGGTGTTGGCGTCAACCTGGCCATTCAGGATGCCGTGGCCGCGGCAAACCGGCTGGCAAAACCTTTGCTATCAGGTGCGCCGTTGGACACTCATCTCGCCGCCATCGAGAAACGACGACTGTTTCCAACCAAGGCGACGCAGAAACTGCAACTGATGATGCGCCGCAAGCCGAAGGCCGAGGATGAGACGGTCGCGAACGAAGCACCGGCCAAGCCCTCCGGCCCGCCCGCATTCCTGAAGACCATTGCCCGCTGGCCGTTGCTTGCCCATATTGCCGGGCGGCTGATCGGCCTTGGCTTCAGGCCGGAACATGTCCGGCCTTTGAAATAGAGCATTTTCTATCCGGCGCGGCCGGCAGCATAGCGGCTGAGTGCCAGATCGGCATTGTCGATCTCGGTCTGGCGGCCACTGACGATGTCGCTGAGCAAACGGCCTGAACCGCAGCTCATCGTCCAGCCCAGCGTGCCGTGGCCGCTGTTGATATAGAGATTGCTGATGCCGGTTGCGCCGATCACTGGCGTGCCATCCGGCGTCATTGGGCGAAGTCCGGACCAGAAATCGGCCCGCGCCATATCGCCGCCGGGAAACAGGTCGGTGACGGAATGTTCGAGTGTGCGGCGACGTGCGGCACCCAGATCATTGGTATAGCCGGAAATTTCCGCCATGCCGCCCACCCGGATCCGGTCGCCCAATCGGGTGATGGCGATCTTATAGGTCTCATCCATCACGGTGGATTCGGGTGATTTCGACGGATCGACAATCGGGATGGTCAGCGAATAGCCCTTGACCGGATAGACTGGCAGCGTAATGCCGAGCGGCTTCAGCAGCAGCGGCGAATAGCTGCCGAGTGCCACGACATAGGCGTCGGCGGTTTCGGTTCCCCTGTCGGTGACAACGCCGGTGACCTTGTCTCCCGATACCACCAACCGCTCTATGCTGCGGCCATAGTCGAACACCACGCCAAGCGATGCGGCCTTTTCAGCGAGCTGGTTGGTGAATTTGAAACAGTCGCCGGTCTCGTCCTTCGGCGTCAGCAAGCCGCCGACGATTTTGTGGCGGGCTGCCGCCAAGGCCGGCTCGACCCGGATGCAGGCTTCGCGGTCCAGCACTTCATAGGGAATACCGTCTGCCGCCAGTGCTTTCACATCTTTCGCCGAGGCATCCAGCTGCGCCTGAGTGCGAAACAGCTGTAAAGTCCCCTGCATGCGCTGGTCGTAGTCGATATTGGTCTCGGTGCGCAGCTGCGCCAGTGCAATCCGGCTGTAATCGGCCAGCCGCAGCATCCGGCTTTTGTTGATCGCGTAGCGCCCGGAGGTGCAGTTGGAGAGCATTCTCAACATCCAACCCAGCATGGCGGCATCGATTTTGGGCCGCAGGATCAGCGGGGCATGTTCCATGAACAGCCATTTCAATGCCTTCTGCGGAATGCCCGGTGCCGCCCACGGCGAGCAATAGCCGAAGGACACTTCGCCTGCATTGGCAAAGCTGGTTTCCAGGGCCGGACCCGTCTGCCGGTCGATGACCGTGACCTCGTGGCCAGCTTTGGCGAGATAGTAAGCACTGGTGACCCCGATAACGCCCGCGCCCAGAATGGTAACTTTCATGTCGTTCCCCAATTTTTTATGCTGAAATATAGTCGCGGTGATAGCGGTGACCAAGGCTGGTCAGGATTTCATAGGCGATGGTGCCCGCCGCTTGCGCCACATCCTCCAGGCTCTGATGCGGACCAATCATCTCCACCAGACTTCCCAGCGTCAACATGCCGGGCGGCAAGTCCGAAATATCGAGTGTCATGCTGTCCATCGACACCCGCCCGACAATCGGCAAACGGATGTCGCCATAATAAGCGGCACCCCGGTCGCTCAAGCAACGCGGCAGGCCATCAGCATAACCGATGGCGATGGTGGCCAGCCGGGTTTCCTTGGTGGCCACATAGGTCGCGCCGTAGCCCACGCAGGCCCCGGCTGGTACCGTTCGTGTCTGGATGACTTTCGCATCGACCCGCACCACCGGCTTCATACGGCTTCCCGCCAGATCGCTGGGCACCGCACCGTAAAGGGCAACGCCGGGGCGCACCAACGCGCCGTGAAACTGCTTGTCGATAAAGATGCCGCCTGAATTGGAAAAGCACAAGGCAATGCCTGGAAATTGCGCCAATCGCCCGCGCATGACAGCAAATTGCGCGGCATTCTGGGTGCTGGCGCTGTCATCGGCTGAGGCGAGATGGCTCATGATATAGCGGATGGAAAGGCCGGACAACAGGGCGGGGTCGCCAGCGAGAACATTGGCTTCTTCTGGTGAAAAGCCGAGCCGCGACATGCCGGTATCAAATTGCAGGATCGCGGGCAGGGGCCGTCCAAACTGGCTTGCCATTTTCGACCATTTGGCAAGCTGGTCCAAGGAATTCAGCACCGGTATGAAGCCGTTTGCTGCGGCAAAGGGTTCTGCGCCCGGCTGTAAACCATTGAGAATGAATAGTTCGGCATCCCCAGGCAAATGCTGCCTCAGCGCGGCTGCTTCCTGCACATGCGCCACGAAGAATTTCCGGCATCCAGCCCGGTAGAGCGCGGGGCCGACGCGGGCGGCTCCAAGGCCATAGGCATCGGCCTTGACAACAGCGGAGGTTTCCGCCGGGGCGGCTTCAGCGGCCAGTTGGCGGTAATTGTCGGCAAGCGCGTCGAGGTCGATCACGAGGCGGGCGGAAAACGCATCGGCATTCAGATCCTGGCTGATAGACATGTCCATAACTGCACCCCGTTTTTTCTCCGATGATATTGAAAGATTCGCGAAATTTCCGGGCGGGTTATCGGCCACTCTTGTGCTTTGTGAATTTCTGCGCAATTTTATGCGAAGAAAACGAGGATTGTTGCGTGAGTGGTATCGACGCCATCGACCGGGCCATTATGCGCCAATTGCAGCTGAATGCGCGCATCAGCAATGCCAGTCTGGCGGCGGCTGTCGGGCTTTCCGCCTCAGCCTGCCTGCGGCGTGTCGCGCTGCTTGAAAAGCAGGGTTATATCAGCGGCTATACCGCCATTCTCGGCAAGTCTGATAAGGACGATGGTATTGCCGTCATCATCAACATCACACTGGACCGGCAGACCGAGGACCATCTCAACCGCTTTGAGGCGGCGATCCGGAAATATCCGGAAATCCAGGAATGTTTCCTGATGACCGGCGGATCGGATTACCTCTTGAAACTGGAAGTCGAAAGCGCCCATGATTTTGAACGAATCCACAAGGAAATCCTGGCCAAACTGCCGGGCGTAGCGCGCATCCACTCCAGCTTTTCCATTCGCAATGTACTGAAAACCCGCCATGCCAAGCCGAAATCGTGAGGAATTCATTCCCGCTTGTCATTTTGGCTTTTGGTAGACCATAATACGGGTGAATTGCCTGCTCTTGATGAGTGGTCTGGTTGCCGGGAAGGCTTGAGGGAATGACAGAGACCATAAAAGTGGAGCGCCCGTCCAAGACGCTCAGGGAACTGGCGCTTGAAAAAGTCCGCGACGCGATCATCAGCGGCTATTTCAAGCCGGGCGACCGGCTGGTCGAGCGTGATCTCTGCGCGCAGCTTGGGGTTAGCCGAACGGTGGTGCGCGAAGTGCTGCGGCACCTGGAGTCCGAGGGTCTGGTCAGCAATCCCCAAAGCAAGGGGCCGATGGTGGCGCTGCTAGACGTTGATGAAGCCCGGCAGATCTATGAAATCCGTGCGGCTTTGGAAGGCATGGCGGCGCGGCTTTGTGCGGAGAGGGGTGATCCGGCTATTGTGACTGGCTTGTCAGACGCGCTGGACGCGATCAAGGACAGTTATGCTCGCCAGGACATGGCTGATGTCTTGAAGGAAACGACGCGATTTTACGAGACCTTGTTTACCCGGATTGATAGGCAGGTCGCCTGGGGCGTGGTGCGGCAAATGACCGTGCGGATCAACCATTTGCGTTCTATGACCATCAAGACCGATGGCCGGGCGACGGAGGGACCAGCCCAGATGCAACGGATTGTCGAGGCGATCCGCAATGGCGATGGACCAGCCGCCGAACAGGCGGCAATTGATCATGTTCAGCGCGCCTCCTCTATTGCCGTCGCGGTGCTTGCGCAGCAGGCCCGATCCGCCGTTGAGGTCGAATAGGTATATTCCTTAAAAGAAAAAATAATTCCTGCTCGACAAGTCGCTTGACTCTGAAATAGCTTGGCATACCATAATACCAAGATTGATATTTGAGGTAAGCCATGGCCCTGCACATCCGCAAAACCCTACTCCATGTGGAAACCACTCTGGTGGAAGGAGGTAAGGCAGCGCCGACACCATTGAAGCTCTACGCGGCTTTTGCTGTCGTTAAAAATCCCTGGGCCGGACGCGGGTTTGTTGAGGATCTGAAACCGGAAATCCATCAATGCGCCCCGGTTCTCGGCGAGCTTCTGACAGGCATGATTCTGGAAGCCGTTGGCTCCGGCGAAGCGGTCGAGGCCTATGGCAAAGTTGCCGTTGTCGGTCTTGATGGCGAGATCGAGCATGCTTCGGCGCTGATCCATACGTTGCGGTTCGGCAACCATTACCGCACGGCGGTGGGGGCAAAATCCTATCTCGCATTTTGTAACACCCGCGGTCCGGCCAATGCGCCGATCATGATTCCGTTGATGGACAAGAATGACGAAGGCCGCCGCTCTCATTACCTGACGATCCAGACGGCCATTGCCGATGCACCAGCTGCCGACGAAATCGTTGTCGGGCTTGGGGCGTCTGTCGGCGGAAGGCCCCATCACCGGATCGGCGACCGCTATCAGGATCTGAAAGATCTGGGCCAGGATGTCGCCAACCCGGCGGGCGTATAAGCGGGGGCGGCGAGATGGAGATGGCAGCAATGCGTGGCACGGCCCCATCGCCATTTCCGGCGGTCGAGCGCCAGATTACCCCTAATGGCTCCGCTTATGTGGAGCAAGGTAGCGGTGAGCCGGTGGTGCTGGTTCATGGCGTCGGCATGCGACTGGAAGCATGGTGGCCGCAAATGGAAAGCCTGTCCGCCAGTCATCGCGTCATTGCGGTCGATATGCCGGGCCATGGTCAGAGTCTTGCCTTGCCGAAAGGCAGCGAACTGCCGGATTTCGTGGCTTGGTTCGGCGGTTTCCTGGAGGAAATGAAGCTTGGACCGATCAATCTGGCCGGTCATTCGATGGGCGCGTTGATTGCAGGCGGTGCCGTCGCCAGCTTTCCGCAGAAAATCCGGCGCGTGGCATTGGTCAACGGCGTCTACCGGCGTGATGCACAGGCCAAGGCGGCGGTTATCGCCCGCGCAGAGTCGATTGCCGCCGACGGCATTGATATTGAAGGGCCGTTGAAGCGTTGGTTCGACACCGATGCCGTCAGCCTTGCAGCTCGCGCCCTGACCGAGCAATGCCTGCGGCAGATGAATGTCGATGCCTATGCCACCGCTTACCGTGCCTTTGCCAATGGGGATGAAACCTACGCCGACTGCTGGCCGCAGGTTACCTGTCCGGCGCTATTCCTGACGGGTGCCGGTGATCCGAACTCGACGGCTGAAATGGCGCAGACCATGGCGGGGCAGGCGCAGCAGGGTATTGCCAAAATCGTTCCCGGCCATCGCCACATGGTCAACCTTACGGCACCGCAAGAGGTGCATAACATCATGGCCGCGTGGCTGGCTTTACCGGAGGCACATCCATGAGTGCTGAGAAAACCAACAGTGAGGTGCGCGGATGAGCGAAGCGATAATCGACCCCCGCAGCCTGCGCGATGCCTTCGGCGCTTTCGCCACTGGCGTCACCGTTGTCACCACGCTTGACCCTCATGGTTCTCCCATCGGCTTTACCGCCAATTCCTTTACTTCGGTGTCGCTCGATCCTCCTCTGCTGCTGGTCTGTCTCGCCAGAACCTCGCGCAATTTTGAGGTGATGACCAAGGCCAAAGGCTTTGCGGTCAATATATTGTCTGATGCGCAGAAGGACGTGTCCAACACCTTCGCCCGACCGGTCGAAGATCGTTTTGCAAGCGTGGAGTGGCAGCTTGGTCCTCATGGGTCGCCAGTGTTTTCCGGGACGTCTGCCTGGTTTGATTGCAGCCTGAAACAGGTGATCGAGGCTGGTGATCATGTCGTGCTGCTGGGGCGGGTACAGGCATTCGACAAAAGCGAGTTGAACGGGCTTGGCTATGTGCGCGGCGGTTACTTTACGCCCGCTCTTGCCGAAAAAGCTGTCAGTGCCGCCAGCGATGGCCCACTGCATCTGAGCGCCGTTATCGAGCGGGACGGTGAGGTGCTTGTGGTGGGCGAGGGTGGGCGCAGCCTGCCGGGTTGTCATGCGGTCAGCGGCGAGCCTTTGCAGGATCTGAAATCCCATCTCGAACAGGTGACAGGGCTCGGCATTACCATCGGGTTTCTGTATTCCGTCTACGAAGACAAGAGCGAGGGATGCCAGCATATCGTTTACCGGGCTTTTGCGGGTCCCGGCGCGCCGAAATACGGCAATTTCGTTCCGGTTGACCAGCTTTCCGGTCCGGGCGGCGCGGCGACGGCGGATATTCTCAACCGGTTCGCGGCGGAAAGCTCGCTTGGCAATTTCGGCGTCTATGTTGGCAACGAGACGGCAGGCCGGGTTCACTCCATTGCCAGGAAGGCTTGATCCATGAAGTTCTCTCTCTTCGTCCATATGGAACGGCTCGATGCCAGCCAGAGCCACAAGAGCCTCTATGAGGAATTTCTGCAACTCTGCGAGATAGCAGATAAGGGTGGCATGCATGCGATCTGGACCGGCGAACACCATGGCATGGACTTCACCATTGCGCCCAACCCGTTCGTGACCATTGCCGATCTGGCCAACCGGGTGAAAAACGTCCGCCTTGGAACCGGAACGGTGATTGCGCCCTTCTGGCATCCGATCAAGCTGGCAGGCGAGGCGGCGATGACCGACCTGATCACCAATGGCCGGCTGGATATCGGCATCGCCCGGGGTGCCTATTCCTTTGAATATGAGCGGCTGATGCCGGGCCTTGATGCCTGGACCGCCGGGCAGCGGATGCGCGAACTTGTTCCCGCCATCAAAGGCGTCTGGGCTGGCGACTATGCCCATGAGGGTGAGTTCTGGTCCTTCCCGGCGACAACCTCGGCACCGAAACCTTTGCAGGAACCGATCCCGCTCTGGGTGGCGGCACGTGACCCCAATTCTCATGATTTTGCCGTGGCCAATGGCTGCAACGTACAGGTGACGCCGCTGTGGAATGGTGATGGCGAAATCGAAACTCTGATGCAGCGATTCAATGCCGCCTGCGAGAAGTCCCCCTATCTGCCGCGTCCGAAAATCATGCTGCTGCTGCATAGCTATGTTGGTTCCAGTGAGGCCGATATTGCCCAGGCGGCCAGGGAATTGAGCACCTATTACAATTACTTCTTCGCGTGGTTCAAAAACGAGCGTCCAATCCATCAAGGCCTGATCGAGCGGTTGAGCCAGGAGGATATCGACGCCAATGCCATGCTGGCACCAGAGGTGATGCGGGCCAATATGGCTGTTGGTACGGCGGATGAGGTGATCGCCCGGCTGAAACGCTATGAGGCGCTGGGCTATGACGAATTTTCCTTCTGGATCGACACCGGCATGAGCTTCGAGCGCAAGAAAGCGTCGCTGGAGCGCTTCATTGCTGATGTCATGCCGGCTTTTGCGGAGTAAGGCGATGCAGCGTTTCCAGCTTTACATCGATGGTGCCTTCAGTGACGGCGAAGCGCGGTTTGAAAGCCTCGATCCGGCCACCGGCGAGGTCTGGGCGGATATGCCGGAAGCGCGCGAAGCGGATGTGAACCGCGCAGTGGAGGCGGCCCATGCAGCACTCTATGACGGGCCATGGGCAAAAATGACCGCCACCCAGCGTGGCAAGTTGATCTACCGGCTGGCCGACCTGATTGCCGCCAATGCGCAAAGGCTGGCAGAGCTGGAAACCCGCGATACCGGCAAGATCATCCGAGAAACAAGCTCACAAATTGCCTATGTCGCCGATTACTATCGCTATTATGCGGGGCTCGCTGACAAGATCGAAGGCTCGACACTGCCGATAGACAAGCCGGATATGGATGTCTGGCTGCGGAGAGAGCCGGTCGGTGTGGTCGCCATGGTCATTCCGTGGAACAGCCAGTTGTTTCTCTCGGCGGTCAAGATCGGCCCGGCGCTGGCGGCTGGCTGCACGATGGTGGTGAAAGCCTCGGAAGACGGTCCGGCCCCGATGCTGGAATTTGCCCGGCTGGTGCATGAGGCGGGGTTCCCACCCGGTGTCATTAATATCATCACCGGATTTGGCCCGTCCTGCGGTGCAGCGCTGACCCGCCATCCCAGGGTTGCCCATGTGGCCTTTACCGGCGGGCCGGAGGCAGCACGGCATGTGGTGCGCAATTCGGCGGAAAATCTGGCCTCGACCTCGCTGGAACTGGGCGGCAAGTCACCGCTTATCGTGTTTGCCGACGCGGATCTGGAAAGTGCTGCCAATGCGCAGGTCTCCGGCATATTTGCCGCGACCGGCCAGTCCTGCGTTGCCGGATCACGGCTGATTGTCGAACGCTCGGTAAAGGATGCATTTCTGGCCCGGTTGAAGGACAAGGCCGAAGCAATCCGCATCGGCAGTCCACTGGATATGGCAACAGAGGTCGGACCGCTGGCCACAAGACGCCAGCAGGATCATGTCGATGCGTTGGTCATGGCCTCGGTCGCCGCAGGCGCTCGGCTGGTGACGGGAGGGCAGCGCCCGGATGGTCCAGGCAATTTCTATCCGCCGACCATTCTCGATTGCGATGGCGTCAACTCTCCGTCGCTGGCGCAGGAGTTTTTTGGACCGGTCCTGTCGGTGGTGTCTTTCGCGGGTGAGGCGGAGGCGCTGCATCTGGCCAATGACACGGCCTATGGCCTGGCATCCGGCGTCTTTACCCAAAACCTGACACGTGCTCACCGGATGATACGGGCGCTTCGCGCTGGCGTCGTCTGGGTCAATACCTACCGTGCTGTTTCGCCGATTGCGCCGTTTGGCGGCTTTGGCCTGTCCGGACATGGACGGGAAGGCGGCATGGCCGCGGTGCTGGATTATACCCGCACCAAGACAGTCTGGCTGAAAACCTCAGATGACCCGTTTCCCGATCCGTTCGTGATGCGGTGATTAAGAACATGCCCCGGATGGATGGCCCAAAAGAAGCAACCGGCATCCGGGTAAGGCACAATCAAACAAGGACAAGGGAACATGAAAAACACAACCATTATCGCATCGCTGGCTTTGCTCTTGGGCGTCTCCAGCCAGGCTGTGGCCGCCGACATGGTGTTCACCAGTTGGGGCGGCACCACGCAGGATGTGCAGAAATCCGCCTGGGCGGATAAATTCACGGCCAAAGAAGGAATCAACGTTCTCCAGGATGGCCCGACCGATTACGGCAAGATCAAAGCCATGGTTGAGGCCAAGGGCGTGAGCTGGGACGTCGTCGATGTCGAAGGCGACTATGCCATTCAGGCTGGCGACAAGGGTCTGCTGGAAAAGCTCGATTTCAAGACCATCGACAAGACCACACTCGATCCGCGCTTCGTGACGGATTATTCGGTCGGCAGCTTTTATTATTCCTTCGTGGTCGGCTGCAACAAGGACGCTGTTGCCGCCTGCCCGAAAAGCTGGACGGACCTGTTCGACACCAAGAAATTTCCGGGCAAACGAACCTTCTATAAATGGTCTGCACCGGGCGTGATTGAAGCCGCGCTGTTGGCGGATGGTGTAACCCCGGACAAGCTTTACCCGCTCGATCTCGACCGCGCCTTCAAGAAGCTCGACACCATCAAATCCGACATCATCTGGTGGTCGGGCGGTGCGCAGTCGCAGCAATTGCTGGCCTCTGCCGAAGCCCCGTTCGGCTCCTTCTGGAATGGCCGGTTGACGGCGCTGGCCGCGACCGGTGTTACGGTTGAAACCTCCTGGGCGCAGAACATCACGGCAGCCGATGCGTTGGTGGCACCGAAGGGTACCAAGAACAAGGAAGCGGCGATGAAATTCATCGCTTTCGCAACTTCACCCGCTGGCCAGGCCGAGATGGCGGCAGGGACCGGCTATGCGCCTGTGAATACCAAGTCACCAGCGCTGATGGACCCCGCTATCGCCAAGACCTTGCCGGACCAGCAGACCGCGTCGCAGGTCAATGCTGACATGGCCTATTGGGCCAAGCACCGTGACGAGATTGGCGAGCGCTGGTACGCTTGGCAGTCAAAATAAGCCATACTCTAAAGTAAGGCATTTCCGGCACCGTAAACATCCGGTGCCGGAGCGTCCTCAGCGTTGCGGCATGTTGCATCTTCCAAATGCACGATGCCGGACGGGTTTCGCAAGGAAACGGCATGGCGTCCCCGATCTCGACCATTGAGCAGCCCAGTAGGAACCGGTTTGGTTTCGGCAATAAAGCCGCGACCCTGCCGGCGCTGGTGTTGATCCTGATTTTCTTCGTCCTGCCGGTGCTGGCACTGCTCACGCGCTCGGTGACGGAGCCGGTTCTCGGCCTTGGCAATTATGCCGCATTGCTGGGAAGTGCGACTTATCTGAAAATCTTCTTCAACACGTTCTTCGTTTCGGCCTTGGTCACAGTAATTTCGCTGCTGATCGGCTTTCCCGTCGCCTGGGCGCTGTCGATCATGCCGCAACGATTGGCTTCAGTGATCTTTGCCATCGTCTTGCTGTCGATGTGGACCAACCTTCTGGCCCGTACCTATGCCTGGATGGTGCTGTTACAGCGCACCGGGGTCATCAACAAGACACTGATCAGCCTCGGTGTGATCGATACGCCGCTGGTGATGGTCAACAATCTCGTCGGTGTGACTATTGGTATGAGCTATATCATGCTGCCCTTCATTATCATTCCGCTCTATGGGGTGATCCGCAAGATCGATCCGGCGCTGTTGCAGGCCGCGGCACTGTGCGGCGCGACCCGCTGGCAGGCACTGGTGACGGTGCTGCTGCCGCTCGCCATGCCGGGCATGGTGTCGGGCGGGTTGATGGTGTTTGTCATGTCGCTTGGCTATTTCGTTACGCCGTCGCTGCTTGGCGGCACATCCAATATGATGCTGGCCGAACTGATCGCTCAATTCGTCCAATCGCTGGTCAATTGGGGCATGGGCGGTGCGGCGGCGCTGGTGCTGCTGGTGGTGACGCTGAGCCTCTACGCCCTGCAACTGAAGCTGTTCGGTGCAGCCGGTGAGGGAGGGCGCTGACATGCTTTTGAATTTCAACAGCCTTGGCACCTGGAAATGGATTTTGCTGGTCATCACGCTGCTGACGGCGGCTTTTCTCTTGCTGCCCATCCTGTTTATCGCGGCCCTGTCCTTCGGCTCCTCGCAATGGCTGATTTTTCCGCCACCGGCCTGGACCACAAAATGGTATGGCCAGCTGTTTGCCGATCCGCGTTGGCTGGATGCCGCCTGGACCAGCTTTCGCATCGCTGTCATCGTCACCATCCTGTCGGTGCTCATTGGGCTTTGTGCCTCGTTCGGCCTGGTGCGTGGCCGGTTTCTGGGGCGGGACGCGCTGCGCGCACTGTTCATGACGCCGATGATCCTGCCCGTTGTGGTGCTGGCCGTGGCGCTCTATGCGTTTTTCCTGCGCATCGGTCTGAACGGCACGACACTCGGTTTCGTCATCGCCCATCTGGTTGTCGCACTGCCATTCTCTATTCTGGCGCTGACCAACGCGCTGGAAGGTTTTGACAAATCTATCGAGGATGCGGCGGTACTGTGCGGTGCCTCGCCGCTGAAGGCGCGGCTGTTGATAACGCTGCCCTGCATCGGCCACGGCTTGTTTTCGGCGGCGGTGTTTTCCTTCCTGACCTCCTGGGATGAGGTTGTTCTGGCGATCTTCATGGCAAGCCCAACGCTGCAAACTTTGCCTGTGAAGATCTGGGCGACGCTGCGTCAGGATCTGACACCGGTGATTGCCGCCGCCTCCACCCTTCTGATTGTCGTCACCATCGCGTTGATGCTGATCACCGCCCTGGTGCGCAAAGGACTGAAAGCATGACGCCTTTTCTGGAAATTCGCGGTATCCGCAAGCAATATGGCCCGGTGGTCGCCGTGCAGGATGTCAATCTTGAGGTGGCAAAGGGCGAGTTCATGACCTTTCTCGGCCCATCCGGGTCCGGCAAGAGCACGACACTTTATATCCTTGCCGGTTTCGAGCAGCCGAGTGCGGGCGATATGCTGCTATCGGGCAAGAGCGTCTTGCAGACCCCATCACACCAACGCAATATCGGCATGGTGTTTCAGCGCTATACGCTGTTTCCGCATTTGTCTGTTGGTCAGAACATCGCCTTTCCGCTGAAAATGCGCGGCTGGTCGAAGGCTGATATCACCGAGCGCGTCCGCAAGATGCTGCAATTGGTGCGGCTGGAAGGCTATGAGGATCGCAAACCGGCGCAAATGTCGGGCGGTCAGCAGCAGCGTGTCGCACTGGCACGGGCGCTGGCTTACGATCCGCCTGTGCTGTTGATGGACGAGCCGCTTTCGGCGCTGGACAAGAAACTGCGCGAGGAAATTCAGCACGAAATCCGCCGCATCCATCACCAGACGGATGTCACCATCCTCTACGTCACCCATGACCAGGAAGAGGCGCTGCGGCTTTCCGACAGGATTGCGGTGTTTTCCAAAGGGGTGATCGACCAGATCGGCACCGGTGCCGAGCTTTATGCCAATCCGGCGACGCGGTTTGTGGCGGAGTTTATCGGGGACAGCGATTTTCTGCCCTGCGTCGTGACGGATGCCGGGGACGGTAAGGCTGAAATTCGCCTTGGTGATCATCTGGCAATCGGAAATATTCCGCTGCATGGATCAGCGCAGAGTGGAAGCAATACCATGCTGATGCTGCGACCAGAGCGGTTGACCCTGCTTTCGGCTCAAGGACCGGGAACGCTTGCGGCCAAGATTGAGGACATTACGTTTCTGGGAAATACGATTCATATCGCGCTATTGAGCGAAGGCGGGCATGGCCTGTCCGTGCGTCTGCCCTTCGGCCATGCCGCACTGGATGGATTGACGATCGGTGCGCCGGTTGCGCTGGGGTTCGATCCGGCGTCGGCGCATGTTTTCGCAGACTAGCGTTTTGGGAGAACCGCTTCCTGAAAATGCTATAATCTACAACTTTTGCGATCTTGATTAGGATCAACAGTCAGAACCACCTTCAGCGCTATCATTGCCTCATCGACGCGACCGATGTCGGTTTAATGCGCGCCGCAGCAATGACTGCAAAGGACGGTTCCATGGCTTACGCAACAACCAATCCCTATACTGGCGAAACTCTTATCACTTTTCCCGAAGCAACCGACGCTGCCGTTCAGGCGGCCATCACGGCGGCGGATGCCGCATTTCAGCAATGGCGACAGACATCCTTTGCCGAGCGCGCCAAGGTCATGCATGCTGCCGCCGAAATCCTGCGCGGCCAGACGGATGATTATGCCAAGCTGCTGACCCTGGAAATGGGCAAGCTGATGTCTGAAGCACGCGCTGAGGTGGGGCTTTCTGCCGATATCCTCGATTACTACGCTGTCAATGCCGAGCGCCTGTTGAAGCCTGAACAGCTACCCGTCGCCGACAAGGCTGAAGGTGAGGCGGTCCTGGTGCATGAGCCGCTCGGTGTGCTGTTGGCCATCGAGCCCTGGAATTTCCCCTATTATCAGATCGCCCGGATCATCGCACCGCAGCTGTCGGCCGGAAATACCATGCTGTTGAAGCACGCGTCGAATGTGCCGCAATGCGCAGCAGCTTTTGAGCGGTTGATGCTGGAGGCCGGTCTGCCGAAAGGGGCCTTCACCAATCTTTATGCGACGCGGACCCAGGTAGAAATGATCCTCAACGATCCGCGCGTCCATGGCGTTGCTTTGACGGGTTCGGAAGGCGCGGGCGCCACGATTGCCGCGCAGGCGGGACAGGCGCTGAAAAAATCCACCATGGAACTGGGAGGCGCCGATGCTTTCGTGGTTCTGGCCGATGCCGATCTGGAAAAGACCGTGAAATGGGCAGTCTTCGGTCGTCACTGGAACGGCGGTCAGGTTTGCGTCTCGTCCAAGCGGATGATTATCGTCGATGCGGTCTACGATGCCTTTCTGGAACAATACAAAACCGGTGTCGCTGGGCTGAAAGCCGGTGATCCGTTCGATCCGCAAACGACGCTTGCGCCGCTGTCCTCGCAAGGTGCTGCCGACGAGATCCGTCAGAAGATTGCCGAAGCGGTGTCCTATGGGGCCACGGCAACCGAAGTCGGGCCGCCGGTGCCAAACCAGGGTGCCTTTGTGCAGCCAACCATTCTGACCGATCTGGCCGATGACAATCCGGCCCGTTATTGGGAGTTTTTCGGCCCTGTCTCCATGCTGTTTCGCGCCAAGGATGATGATGATGCGATCCGCATCGCCAATGATACGCCCTATGGTTTGGGCGGCTCGATCTTCACCCGTGACACCGCGCGCGGGGTTGCTCTTGCCCACCGGATCACCACGGGCATGGTGTTCATCAACCATCCGACCATGGTCAAGGCGGACCTGCCGTTCGGCGGCGTCAAACGTTCGGGCTATGGCCGCGAATTGCTGGGCCTTGGCATCAAGGAATTCGTCAATCACAAGCTGATTGATGTCGTGGATATCGATGCACCTTTCTGATTTTAGCACGTAAAATCAAACGCTCACCTCGGTCTGTTTATAAGATCGAGGTGGGCGTTCGACGTAAAGGGACGTTGCGAAAGTTCGCTGAGACTTCCGATTCAAACACCGTAAAAACGGCGCGCATTGGTCTCGAAAATCAGCGTGAGATCATCAGGGCCGAAATGGGCGGACAATAAGGTGCGGGCCAGATTGGCAACTTCGCCATAGCTGGCGGCCAGCGTGCAAACCGGCCAATCGCTGCCGAACATCAGCCGGTTGGGACCGAAACATTTGGCAACATGATTCACATAAGGCCGGAAATCTTCAAGCGCCCAATCGGCACTGGCTTCTGTGACCATCCCGGAAACCTTACAGTAGACTTGGTCGAAATTGGCAATTTCCGCCATATGGTCGCGCCAGGGATCAAGTGTGCCTTTGGCAATTTCCGGCTTGGAAATATGATCGACCACAGCCGTCAGATCCGGCACCTGTCTCAATGCCGCGATCACATGCGGTAAATGGCGTGGGAAGGTCAGGATATCGAAAGGCAGACCGCTGTCAGCGATGGCTTTGAGGCTATCGATCACCTTCGGGCGCAGGATATAGACGTCGTCGGCCAAGCTTTGCAGCATGGGACGGATGCCGATGAAATCAGGATTGGCGCGGTAGTGTTTCAGGCGCGTGGAAAAATCATCGGCTTCCAGATCGAGCCAGCCGACAACACCTGCGATGAAATCAGTCTTTGCGGCAATCGTCAGCAGGAAATCGGTTTCTGCCTGGGTTTCCGCCGCCTGGACCAGAATGGTCCGGGTTATTCCGGCCCGGCGCATGTCGGGTTCCAGATCCTTTGGCAGGAAATTGCGATAAATCGCTCCAAGATCAGGCGTCAGCCAGCCGTAATCGCCACGGTCGACTTTCCAGAAATGTTGATGACTGTCGAGCATCGGAAGCTTTCCACTCTGGCTTATGCGGGACGAACCACGCCCTTTTTCAGGATGATATTGCCGTACAGCCGACGCTCGCCGGTTGAGACCACCGCAAAGGCGGCTTTGGACCGGTCGTAGAAAGCGAAGCGGTCGATGAGATCCAGTTCGATTCTCCGATTTTCTGCGCGTTCAATCAGTGCATCGAACTCGGCATAGATGGAGGGCCGCTCGCCCGGCGCGTCCATGACGCCAGCCGGATATTCGACAAAATCATCGAGCGGCATCAGTGAGAGAATAGCCTCCAGCACAGCACAAGCGTCGATGCCCGGCATCTGCACCAGACGGTTGGCGACGGTGACTGCCGGGAAATTAGCATCAGCGATAACGATTTCATCGCCATGGCCCATATCGGCGAGGATAGCGAGCAGATCGCCGGTCAAAAGCGGGTTGATGGTTTTCAGCATGGTCGTCCTCCAGGACAGGTTAATGACTTATAAGGCCTTCAGCGCGTAGTTGCGCCCAAAGATCCTCGGGAATGTCCTGTTCGAACCAGGCAATATTGGTGGAGATCTGCTCTGCGGTTTTCGCGCCGATCACCACGCAGGTCGCAGCCGGATGGCGTAGCGGAAACTGGATGGCGGCGGCGGGCAGTGGGACCGCGAAACTGTCGCAGATTGCCCTCAGCCTTTCGGCCTTGTCGATTATGTCCTGCGGCGCATCGGCGTAGTTGAACTTCCGACGACCGGTTGTGGAGGCAAGAATGCCGGAATTGAAGACGCCTGCGACCACCAGCGCCATGCCGCGTTTATGGGCCAATGGCAGAAACTGCTGTTCCGCATCCTGGTCCAGCAACGTATAGCGGCCCGCCAACATCGAGCAGTCGAGGTCAGCCTCTTCCAGCGCATCGCGGATGATCTGCCATTCATTGACACCAAGGCCGAAGCCTTTGATATCGCCTGCGTCGCGCAATTCGCTCAGTGCCCGGAAGCCACCCCCTTTGGTCAGCGCCGACCAATGATGGTCGTGCAGATCGGCATGGGTAACGCTGCCAATGTCATGCACATAGAGAATGTCGGGATTGGGAAAGCCCAGGCGCTGCTGGCTATCATCGAAGCTGCGCATGATGCCGTCATAGCTGTAATCGAACACCTCTCGGAAATCCAAGCCGTTCCACCAGCCGGGATCAAGCGGGTTTTTCGGCGGTGCGGGGGGAAGCTTTCGGCCCGCCCGCTCCGTTGTCATCAATCGTCCGACCTTGGTGCTGATCGTCCAGTCTCGTTGCTCGGGATTTTTCTCTCGCAATAATTCCCCGACAAGATGTTCGGAACGGCCATTGCCATACATGGGGGCGGTGTCGAAATAGCGGATACCGGCCTCCCAGGCACGATCCAGCATGGCGGTGGCATCGTCCTTGGAGACCGCTGCATATAGTCCGCCAAGCGGGGCCGTGCCGACGCCAAGCGCGGTGACAGTCAGGCCGGTCTTGCCGATGGGGCGTTTCTCAGTCGCTTTCATGCTATTTTCCTTGGCTTTAAATGTGGGCGCGTGTTTTGCGCCTTGCCCAGACAACCGTGGCGACACCACACAGGAGGAGCAGGCCACGCACGATCTGGCGTTGCGCATCCGTCCAACCCAACAATGCGGCACCACTCAGAAGCGTTGCCAGCAGCAGAACGGCGGTGACGGTGCCGATGACATTGGGCTTGCCATATTTCAGCGCCATGCCCCCCAGCAGAACCGAGGTCAGGCCGTCAATGAAATAGGAACTGCCGATATAGGGCTGACCGGACGAGAGATCGGCTGTCAGCAGGATGCCCGCCAGCGCCGACACAAGGCCAGACAGCACATAAAGCATCAGCAATAACCGGTTGACTGGCACGCCTGCTTCAATCACGGCGGCGCGGTTCTGCTCCATGGCGTAGAGATAATGGCCGAAGGTCAGCCTTTCCTGGATAAACCAGGCACCGGCATAGAGAAGCGCGACGATCACTGTCAGCAGCGGCATGATGCCGAAATTGACATGCAGGAGAGAGCCGACAAAGCCGGTGGAGGAGAGGGAAATCGATGTGCCAAGCCCGATGGCGGCGGCAATCGATCCGGCCAGCCCGCCCGTGGCAATGGTGATGACGAGGGCCGGGAGCTTGAAGATCGCGACAAGCAATCCGTTTACGAGACCAAAGACAAGACCAACCAACAGGCCCACAAGACAGGCCACCGCCCAGCCCTGGCCTGCCGCAACCAGCGCTGCCACGACCATATTGGCAAGCGCTGCAACGGACATGAAGCTGACATCGATTTCACCTGCCGCAATGATCCAGGTCAGCCCCAAAAACATCAGGGCTGCGATGCTGGCCGAGCGCAGCATGTCATTGATGTTACCACCACTGACGAAGCTGGGCCGCAGCCAAGCAAATAGCAGAATGAGCAATATTAAGAGAAGGAACAGTCCGTAGCGCAGGAAAAATCCCTGAATGTCTAAACGGCCAGGAGTTGCCGCGCTTTGCAGAGTCGTCATGGTGATATCCGTTGCGTTTTTCATCCACTATCTCCCGTCTTTGCTCGCGGCCTTGCGGCCAAAAATGTCGCCAAGCAGTGTGGTGAGCTTCGGATCGAAAATACCAATGGCAAGGATCAGCACGGTGCTGACAATGGCGTCGCTGTAGTAGTAGGGAATGGCAAGCAGGGTGAAGCCGTTCAGCATCGCTGACATCAATAGCGCCCCGGCAAGCGTCGCTGGAATGGAGGGGGAACCGAAAAGCGCAGCCCCCAGGTAAACAGCGGCAAAGGCTGGCATCATCAACTGGTTGCCCGCTGTGACATTGGCCGCCCCCGATGAGGCAACCAGCAGCGTGATGGCAAGACAGCTCAGCGCGCCGCACAGACCGAAGGCCCCAAGGATATATGTTTTTACCCGGATGCCGGAAAACACAGCTGAACGCCGGTTTTCGCCAGTGGCATAAAACGCCCTGCCAAAGCGGGTGCAATGCAGGAT